>DAICZI010000236.1 GCA_027311205.1 Beijerinckiaceae bacterium
ATAATCGATCATGATGACCTCAGCGGCGGCCATCGCGTTGTCCACAGTGTCGGCGATAACCATCGCCACCGCATCGCCAACATGGCGCACCACATCGCCCGCCAGCACCGGGTAGGGAGGCACCGGCATCACCTTGCCCTGTGCATTGGGCAAAGGCGCGTTGCACGGCAGGTCGCCGACATCGGCAAAATCAGCGGCGGTATAGACGGCTTTGACGCCCTTCATGGCTTTGGCAGCGCTGATATCCATGATTTTGAAAGCAGCATGGGCATGGGGCGAGCGCAAAAACACCGCCTGCAATGCACCTGCCGGGATTTCGTCGGCAGTATAACGACCTTGGCCGGTGACCAGGCGCACATCTTCGACGCGCCGAACAGCCTGGACTATGCCAAATTTCATCGGTTTCATGGTGCCGCCCTTTTTGAGTTGATGCTTGGTGACCTATCACAGCGCCATCGCGGCAGCCAAGTCACCTTGGACAAAACCCTAACAGAGACAAAGCCGGGACGAAAGGCACCATCTGTCATTCAACAGCCCCGCCTCCTGGGCGGCTGGATTGCGCGGGGCGCATGGAAAGGTCGCCCGCCAATCAGCGAGCGACCCGTTAAAAAAGCCGAACGCCGCCTGATTACATGGCCTTGTGTTCCATGTGGTGATGCATCATGTGGTCTTTATTCATGTCCTCGGCGTTGGCACCCGTGGCCACAAAAGCAGCGCAGGCGGTTGCGGCGAGAACAAGGAGCGTTTTCTTGAACATGGGTTGATCCTCAATGGAGTGAATTGCACACACATCATCGTGCAGTTGACCAGCCCCGTCAAAACACGGATTCGTGATTCCCGCGTCTCCGTAGGTACGGCGTTGATGCCTTGACAAGCAAACGGCGGCCGTTCCGCTGCCAGAGCGTCAAGTCCGGCCTGCTAACGCCATCAACGCATATTCAAGCTGCCAGCTTGACGACCGTTTGGGTCAGCTATTGGGGGCAGGATCACCTTTTGCTATCGGCTCTCCCGCACCACCCCAGCCCAGCATCCCACCTAAATAATGCAATCGCATATCATGCCGTCCTTGGGCCTGGGCCATTTCCAAGGCCGCGGCTGAGCGACGTCCCGAACGGCAAATCATGACAATAGTTTTGTCGGAGGGCGGCGGCAGGTTGCCAACATCAAACCGCGACAAGGGCCGCAGCAGGGCGCCAGCGACATGGCCATCGGCATATTCATCGTCCTCACGCACGTCGATAAGCAAAATCTTGCCTTGCGCAAGGCCCAGTTTCAGATCGCTCAATTCAATAGTTTCAACGATGCCCATCAGTCGTCATCCTGCCCCTGCAATGTGCGGGTGTTGTGCCACAGAGGACATGATGCCGCAATCCTGAGACAGTGCGGGTCATCTCAGACTTTGGCGCGTGCCAAGATTCTGTGCCTTGCCCCCGGCCAGGGTTTCTCATGCCTGGCTCAAATCAAGATCAGGCCCCCTCGGCACAATGCCACTGGGGTTGATAGTCTTGTGGCTGCCGTAATAATGACGGGTGATGTGGTCGAAATTCACCGTCTCGGCCAAGCCCGGCATATTATAGATGCGCCGCACCAGTCGCCACAAATGCGGATATTCATAGGCATGTTTCCAATTGCATTTGAAATGGCCGTAATAGACCTTGTCAAAGCGGATCAGCGTTGTAAACAACCTGATATCGGCCTCAGTCAGTTCATCCCCCGCCAGCCATTTACGCTCAGATGCCAAGCCCTCAACCCAGTCCAGCGCGGCAAACAAAGCGGCGACCGCCTTGTCATAGGGCTCCTGCGCCGTCGCGAAGCCCGCTTTGTAAACGCCATTGTTGATGTCGTCATAAACCCGCGCATTGATGCGGTCGATTTCCGGCAGCAGGTGTGCCGGGGCAAAATCATGGCGCACGTCGGTGAAGTCATCGAAGGCATGGTTGAGAATACGAATAATTTCGGCTGACTCATTGTTGACAATGCGGTTGTGGCGCTTGTCCCACAGCAGAGGCACCGTGACCCGGCCGGAAGTTTGGGCATCGTCTTTCAGATAGACCTCATAAAGCCGGGTCGCGCCGGTCAGTCTGTCGGCGGGCGTGAAAGTCCAGCCTTGATCCAGCATCAACGGGTCAACCACGGACAGCGTGATGGTAGTTTCCAGCTTTTTCAGGGTACGCAAAATCAGCGTGCGGTGTGCCCAGGGGCAGGCCAGGCTGACAAACAGGTGGTAGCGCCCGGCCTCGGGCGGAAATTCGCCGCCTGCACTGATCTGGTGGCGATAGGTCGTGACCGAGCGCTGAAACGCGCCACCGGTGGCGGAGGTATCATACCATTGATCGACCCATTGGCCCTTGACGAGCAAACCCATGTTCATGCCCCCTTGGCGATGTGGTCATGGGCTTGCAGGCGGGCGAGCAGGGCCTCAAGCTCACCCAGCGGCACCATATTGGGGCCGTCCGAGGGCGCGCTGTCCGGGTCTTGATGTGTCTCGATAAAGACGCCCGCCACACCGACCGCCACAGCGGCGCTTTGTGCCAGTGCTGGCGCGCCAGTGGTTTCCGCTATAATCGGCAAAGCCCGCATGTCCGACACCAGCGTATTGTAGCCAAAACTGGCACCACGTTCGGTAACCAGCACATTGGGATTGCCCGCGCCAACCAGCTTGGCGGCGACGTTTTTCATGTCCCAGGGTGCAAGAAACTGGCCCTTCTTGACGTTCACCGGCTTGCCTGTGGCTGCTGCTGCCAGCAGCAAATCTGTCTGGCGGCAGAGGAAAGCAGGGATTTGCAGCGCATCCACCACTTGCGCCACGGGCGCGCATTGGCTGGCATCATGCACATCGGTTATGACCGGCACACCAAGCCTTGCCTTTACGGCAGCAAAAATCGCCAGAGCCTGCTCAAGGCCAAGGCCGCGCGGGCTGGCAAGCGAGGTGCGGTTGGCCTTGTCGAACGAACTCTTGAACACAAACGGCATGTTGAGCCGCGCTGTGATGGCCGCGATGGCTTCCGCCATGGCCAAGGCATGATCAAGCCCCTCCAGCGCGCAGGGCCCGGCAATGAGCGCGAGCGGCAGGCGATTGCCAAACCGCGCGGCGCGCGCTCCGGTGCCGATGGTGACGATGGCGTTGGCGGGCATGGCATATCCTTTGAAAATCTTGCCCGCTGTTTACGCCGCCTCGAACAGCAGCGCTAGCCCGAAGGCAGCCTCCGGCGCGATCACGAGGCGATTGTCGCGCCGTGTGAAAGGAATATGCTGCTGCGTGAGCCGCGCTGCGAGGGCAGGGAGGTCAGGCACGACCAGCCGCAAACCGACAATGCGCGCTGGCTCGGCCCGCGCAGTGAGGCCGCTGGCAAAGTGCCAGGCGGGCTGGCTCATCACTTCAAGGTGGGCCGTGCCGAGTTGAAGATCGAGCCCAAACGAGGTCGCCAGCATCTCGCGCTGGCCGGTGACGTTCGACAAAAATTCAGCATGGTCGGCGGGGTCTGCGCCTATCATGATGACACTGCTTATGGCGCGCGCGCCATTGGGATGCACCTGTCTGTCGGAAGCCCAGAAATTTTCGGGGTGCCGGTGATGGCAGGTGAAAAAGCTCGCGGCATTCAACAGGGGCGATGTCGCGAAGCTGAGATCAAACGCGACTTCGCGCGCCGTGCCATCAGCCCCCGCGCCTTGCCGGGAAAAGGCAAACATCGGCCCCGCGCTGATGCGGGCTTCAGCAAAGGCGCTGGCATCGGCGGCGGCATCGACGCTGGTCAGCGCCAGCATCGCCATGCCTTGGCGCTGAGCCAGATAGGCGAGCAGCCGATCAGCAAAATACGGGCGCGCCTTGGTGGTCGCCGCATCGCCCGCACCGATCAGTTCGATAAAATGACCGTCGAACTGGATGATGTGGTTGCGCGTGCCCCAGGGG
>DAICZI010000237.1:0-3647 GCA_027311205.1 Beijerinckiaceae bacterium
CGCCAGATGCGCCATATGGGCGTCATCTTTCCAGACAAACGGCGTCGGATCCGTCACCAGCGAACCAGTCTCAGGGCGCATTTGCGCTGAAAAGCCAAAGGGGTCGCTTTTCAGGGGTTGGCGCGCGCCACTCGCTGCAATCACCTCAAATTTATAGATGGCATTGACGCCAACCAGCGGCGCAAAAATCTCCCAGACGCCGCTATCAAGTCTTTTGCGCATCTGGTGGCGACGACCGTCCCAATCATTGAAATCGCCAACCACCGAGACCCGCGCCGCATGGGGTGCCCAGACGGCAAAATGCACGCCCTCAACCCCTTCATGGGTCAGCCTATGTGCGCCGAGCTTGTCGTAAAGCGCCTGATGGCTGCCTTCGACCAGAAGATAATCATCGACCGAGCCCAGAATCGGGCCAAAACTGTAGGTATCGTAAAGCTCCCAGGTGGCGCGTGGGTTGGCAGCGCGCAGTTTGTAACGCACCACTTTGCGCTTGCCAGGCAGGAACGCCTCGAACAGCCCACTGGGATGGGTCTTCTCAAAACTCGCCAGCTTCACGCCGCTGGAGTCGATCATCTCGACGGTTTCAGCGTCGGGCAACAGCACCCTCACCGCCAGGCCACCTGCCACCAGATGCGGCCCCAGGACACCAAACGGGTCAGCATGGCGCGCGCCTGCGAGCCGCTCGACGTCATCCCCTGGCAAGACCCACGGCGTTGGTGTCATGCTGGCTCCCTTGCCGGAACTGGCACGTTCCAGATATCGCGCGCATATTCGGTGATGGTGCGATCCGATGAAAACCAGCCCATGCCCGCAATATTGCGTGCGCTAGCCTCAAGCCAGGCTTTCGGTTGATGGAAGAGATCGCCGACCTTGCGCTGGGCATTGAAATAAGCATCGAAATCCGCGGAAACCATGAAATAATCATGGTTGGTGATGATGTCGCAGAGGCCGCGATAGCGCGCCGGATCATCGGGCGAAAACACCCCGCCCGCCAAACTGTCGATCACCTCGCGCAGGATGGGGGAGCCGTTGATAATATCGCCCGCCGCAATGCCGCGCGCCCGCCGCGCCGCGACTTCCTCCGTCGTCAATCCGAAGATGAAGATATTCTCCGGGCCGACATGCTGCATGATTTCGACATTGGCCCCATCAAGCGTGCCGATGGTCAGGGCTCCATTCAGCGCCAGCTTCATGTTGCCAGTGCCCGAAGCCTCCATCCCGGCGGTGGAAATCTGTTCGGAGAGGTCAGCAGCCGGGATGATCACTTCGGCGAGCGAGACGTTATAATTGGGCAAAAACACCACCTTCAGCCGATCCCGCAGGGTGGGGTCGGCATTGACGATCCTGCCAACATCATTGGCAAGCTTGATAATCAATTTGGCCGTGTCATAGCTCGCCGCGGCCTTGCCTGCGAAAACCTTGACACGCGGGGTCCAGTTGCGCATCGGTTGCGCCCGCATGGCCTGATAAAGTGCGATGGTCTCAAGTATATTCAGCAACTGGCGTTTGTACTCATGAATGCGCTTGATCTGCACATCAAACAGCGCATGCGGATCAATATGTACACCCACCCGCTCGCGCACAACTTTGGCCAGCGCTATTTTCGCCTGCATTTTGCAGGCCGCGAGCTTGCCCTGAAACGCCGCATCAGTGGCAAAGCCCGACAAATTCTTCAGCAGGCCTGCATCATCCAGCACCTTGGGGCCAAGCGTTTCAACCAGGAGCGCTGTCAGAGGCTGGTTGCATTCATAAAGCCAGCGCCGGAAAGTGATGCCGTTGGTTTTATTATTGATGCGGCCGGGATAGGCCTTGTTGAGATCGGCAAAAATCGTTTGTTCGATCAATTCGCTGTGCAGAGCTGAGACGCCATTGATAGAATGCGAGCCGATGAAGGCCAGATGGCCCATGCGCACCCGGCGACCATTGTGCTCATCGATCAACGACACCGACGACAGCATGGCATCGCCCGGATTTTGCGCGAGACGCAGGCCATCAAGATGCTTTTCATTCAAGAGATAAATGATCTGCATGTGGCGCGGCAGCAGGCGCTCCATCAGCGGCACCGGCCAACTTTCCAGCGCTTCGGGCAGAAGCGTATGGTTGGTATAGCCAAAGGTCCGCACCGTCAGGTCCCACGCGGCGTCCCATTCCATCCCGTGAATATCGATCAACAGTCGCATCAATTCGGTGATGCCGATAGCCGGATGGGTGTCATTCAACTGGATAGCCACCCGATCTGGCAAGGAATCGAGGCTTTTTTCGTTCTTGACGTGGCGGCGCAGCAAATCTTGCAGGGAAGCCGAGACGAAGAAGAATTCCTGCCGCAGCCGCAACTCCTGGCCCTCGGGCGTAGATTCGCTCGGATAAAGCACCTTTGAAATGGCTTCGGCGCGGGCCTGGGCGTTTTGTGCCCCGACATAATCGCCGCTGTTGAAGCGATCGAGTCGCAGCGGATCAACCGCGCGCGCCGACCACAGCCGCAGCGTATTGACCTGCGCCCCGCGCCAACCGGCAACCGGCGTGTCAAAGGCGACCGCCTGCACAGCTTCTGCAGGCCGCCACATGTAGCGCGGCTCAGCCCCATCACCCACGATCATGTCCACCGAGCCGCCAAACCCGACGGTATAATCAACCTCGTGGCGCTCGAACTCCCAGGGGTTGCGCCAGTTCAGCCAATCTTCAGGATATTCCAGCTGCCAGCCATCCTTGATGCGCTGGCGAAACAGGCCGTGGTCATAGCGGATGCCATAGCCATACATGGGCACTTTCAAAGAGGCGGCGCTTTCCATGAAACAGGCGGCAAGACGTCCAAGGCCGCCATTGCCCAGCGCCGGATCTGGTTCAACATTGCGCAGCGCGTCAAGGCTGACATTGAGATCCGCAAGGGCACCGCGCACGGCCTGGGTCAGCCCGAGATTGTTCATGCTGTCAAACAGCAGACGCCCGATCAGAAACTCAAGCGACAGATAATAGACGCGCTTGCGCTTTTCTTCGTAAACATCATGTATCGAGGTAATCCAGCGCCGGGTCATCACGTCGCGCACCGCCAATGCGGTCGCCACAAACCAATCGCGCTCGGTCGCGGCAATTGGGTTCTTGCCGACCGAATAGGCCATCTTTGCCAGAATGGCTTCGCGCATTGCTACCGAATCGGGCAGAATTTCCGGCCGTGTGGCGGCAGCGAGCGGATCGGCGGGCAGGGCCGTGGCGGGCGGTGTCATGTCAATGAATTCCAGCGCAGTTTCATGAATCGCAGTGTGCCGGTTCAAGAAGGGCAAAGTCAATCGCCAGGATGTCAATTCTGCCGGATGGCTGCCACCATCGCCGAGCCACCAGAAGCTCCGTTTCAGCAAATGAGGCCCGCAGACCGTGCTGCGACAATTTGTCTGACTTATCTGCGCATTATGAAACAACTGCCTGAATATTGTCGGGTTTGAGGATCATTGCGTCCGACGGAGGCTGCGGCGATGGGGGCTGGAGCCTTGTAGATTCCGGAATTATACAACATTTTACTGTTCATGTGTGAACTCATGCCTTAAATTGTGCGTATTGATGGGCGAACGTCCGGGCAATCGTCGGGTGCCAACAATCGTGCCGTGACGGACATGCAACACTTTGAAAGTATTAGAGATGCAAACTACGCAAGC
>DAICZI010000237.1:3657-3907 GCA_027311205.1 Beijerinckiaceae bacterium
GAATTCCTCATGGAACTGGGCCAGCGTGCGCGTGCGCTGCGGACGCAGAGCGGACAATCGCGCAAGACACTTGCGCAAAAATCCGGCCTGTCCGAGCGCTATATTGCCCAGCTCGAAGCAGGCAAGGGCAATGTTTCGGTGCTGCTGCTCCGCCGCATCTGCCATGGTGTCGACGTGCCCCTCAGCACCTTGTTTACCAGCGAAACGGCGCAAAGTCCCCTGTTCGATGAATTTCGTGACTTGCTTGAGG
>DAICZI010000238.1 GCA_027311205.1 Beijerinckiaceae bacterium
ATACTGAACCGAGTTCGTCCTCGAGGGCCTTGATCTGGCGCGACAAGGGCGGCTGTGTGACGTGCAATCGGGCCGCGGCGCGTCCAAAATTGCCGGCCTCGGCAACTGCCACAAAATATCTCAGGGCGCGGAGGTCCATGGCGCTTCCTTCATTCCCAAAGGGTATCGCAGCATAGCACGTTCGCATTGGATTTCCCGCTTCATCGGGCCTATTCCGCCACGGTTGTTTCTCGAGACGAAGGGCAAGGCACGCCATGCTGGCAACGCAAGAAAACGCTGCGCGCGAACGCATGTCCCTGAACGGCCTTTGGCAATTTCAGCTTGATCCCGACGGACGTGGCGTTCGGGAAAGCTGGTGGCATCACGAGCTTCAAGGGCCGCGTGACATGCCAGTGCCCGCCAGCTTCAATGACATTTATCCAGATGCCCGCCTGCACGACCATGTTGGTGATTGCTGGTATCAGCGCCATGTGCGTGTGCCGCGCGGCTGGAGCGGCGGGCGCATCGTGCTGCGCTTCGAAGCGGCGGCCCATTGTGCGGTGGTCTATGTCAATGATGCCGAAATCATGCGCCATGAAGGCGGCTATACGCCATTCGAAGCGGACATAACCAGCCATGCCGAACCAGGCGCTTTGCTGCGTGTCAGTGTGCTGCTCAACAATGAGCTGCATTGGCACACCATCCCGCCCGGCCGCGTGATAACCCTGCCCGATGGGCGGAAATCGCAGGAATATTTCCACGATTTTTTCAATTTTGCCGGGCTGCACCGTTCAGTCTGGCTCTATTTCACGCCAAAGGGCCACATTGCGGACATCGCAACGACGACCCATTTCCACGATGGTTTGGGCGCGGTGGATTACGAGGTGACGCTTTCAGGTGAAGCCAGGTGCAGCGTGGCGCTTGTCGACGCCGGGGGCCGTGAAATGGTTGTGAGCCAGGCGTCCAAAGGCCGTTTGGAACTGGCGAATGCCCTGCCCTGGCAACCTGGCAAGGCCTATCTCTATACATTGCGCGTCACAGCGGGATCCGATGTCTATAACCTTGCGGTTGGCTTGCGCAGCATCAGCATCGACGGGACAAAGCTGCTCATCAATGGTGCGCCTTTCCATTTTCGCGGATTTGGCCGGCACGAAGATTTTGCGGTGCGCGGCAAAGGTCATGATACGGCGCTTATGGTCCATGATTTCGCGCTGATGGAGTGGATCGGCGCCAATTCCTTCCGCACGTCACATTATCCCTATGCCGAGGAAGAACTCGAATATGCCGACAGGCACGGCATGGTGGTGATTTCCGAAACGGCGGCGGTCGGGCTCAATCTCGCCCTTGGGATTTTTTCCGGCACCGATCTGCCGCGCGAACTATATTCCCCCGAGGCCATTTCGAGCCGGACGCAGGCCGTGCATCGCCAGGCCATCCACGAATTGATCGCGCGCGACAGAAACCACGCCAGCGTCGTCATGTGGAGTCTGGCCAATGAGCCGGACCTGCGCCCGCAAGGCGCACGCGCCTATTTCGAGCCGCTGATCGACGAAGCGCGACGGCTCGACCCGTCGCGTCCCCTGAGTGTCGTCAATGTGCAGTTCTGCGGGCCCAAGGACGATTGCATTGCCGATTTGCTCGATGTGCTCTGCCTCAACCGGTATTACGGCTGGTATTGGCATGGGAACGATCTGGCCAGCGCTGAAACCGCGCTCGAAACTGAACTGCTTGCCTGGGTCAATCTCCATGGCAAACCCATTGTCATCACGGAATATGGTGCCGACACCTTGCCGGGCCAACACGCTGTCCTGCCAGTGATGTGGAGCGAGGAATATCAGTCCGCGATGCTGGCGATGTGCCACCGCGTCTTCGACCGGATCGAAGCCGTGATCGGCGAGCACGTCTGGAACTTCGCGGATTTCGCCACCAAACCCGGCATCATGCGGGTGGGCGGCAACCGGAAGGGCGTATTCACGCGCGACCGCCAGCCCAAGGCGGCGGCTCACATGCTGCGGCAGCGCTGGCGGCCAAAAACAATAGAACAAACTTAAGGGGAGAGACTCGATGAGCCAGACTCAAACACCACCAGCCGTAGCGCCGCCCGTGTCAAAATGGGGCTTGATTGGTTATGGATTTGGCGACGTCGCCAATAATTTTGCCTTTGCGCTCGCGGCGCTGTTCCTGCTCACGTATTATGTCGATGTAGCGAAGATACCTCCCGCCTATGTAGGCATCATTTTGCTGATGATCCGGTTTTCGGATGCCTTCATGGATATTGTCGCGGGACGCATCGTCGATGCGACGCAGACGCGCTTTGGCCGCTTCCGCCCATTTCTGCTGTTGGGCGCTGTTCCGTTGATGTTGATGAATGTGGCTGTGTTCTCGGTGCCAAACACCTGGAGCCTGACCGCGAAGGTGATTTATGCCGTCATCACCTATGGTTTGCTCAACGTGCTTTATTCGATGGTCAACATTCCCTACGGGGCGCTCGCCACCGCAATGACCCAGGACACCAAAGAGCGTGCGTGGCTGGCCACATCACGCACCATCATGGCGTCCGCGACCTTCGTGTTCATTGCGCTGGTTTTGGGGAACAGAATTCGTGGCGCGCATGGCGCGCAGGCGGTCTTCACAGAGACGACGCTGATGTTGGCGGTGTTGGGCGTGGGCTTTTATCTGCTGTGCTTCTCGCTGACACGCGAAGTTGTGAAGCGCACGGTCGATCACCCGAATTTTGCAGCGAGTGTGAAGACCCTGCTGGCCAACAAGGCATTATTCCTGCTTTGCCTCGCCTCGCTGGCGCTGCTCGCTGGCGTGTTTTCGATGGTCGCAGGGGCCTTTGCCTTCGCGCGGTATGATCTGGGCGGACCGCAATGGTTCTCCGCAATCATTGTGATCAATCTGTTGCTGGGTACATTGATCGGGGCACCGATTGTGCCGGTTCTGGTGGCGCGGATCGGCAAGAAAATGACTTTCATTACAGGCTGCATCATTGCCGCAGTCGGGTTCGGATTGACGTATCTTTCTCCACCTTCGAACCATATCCTGTTTTTCGCAGCCTTTATTATTGCCTCGATGGGATCGGCTCTGCCGATGACGGTGGTCTGGGCTCTTGAAGCGGACACGGTCGAATATGGCGAGTGGTCAACCGGACTGCGCTGCGAGGGGCTAAACTATTCCCTGTTCTCGTTCACCCGCAAGACAGGTCAGGCGATTGGCGGCTCGGTTCCCGCTTTTGTCTGGGCGGCCAGCGGCTATGTCGGCAATGCACCGCAGCAATCCGCGCAAGCCATGGCAGGCCTGCATTTAGCCTTCGCGCTTGTTCCTGCCGGGTTTTTTGTGCTGGCAGCAGCCTTGATGTCAGCCTATCCTTTGACCGACGCGCGGTATGCCGCCATTCTAAGTGATATCCGATCAAGGGCAAAATCCCTGGCAACGGCGGCGTGAGCGGGATCGGGCGGACACAGCGCCTGGCGTCGCAGGAGCTTGATCCCGACGACACTTGCGTGAAACATGTCGCGCACAAGGGGCGAACCGACGCCTGGCCAAGGACCGTGAAAACCTCGCCGACACCCTCGTTGCCTTCGTAACCCTGGCCTTCGTAACCCTGGCCTCAATCCAGTTAGCAGTGCGCAGACTCGCGCGAAACAAAGGCTTTTGAGCGGGGCTCTTGGCTGAACTGGGAGAGATTCGGAATACATCCAAAAAGTGGTTGCAAGCCGCGACGCCTTTCTGATCCCCTCATCGGAGGTCGATACATGAGTAAATATAAAAGCGATCCGTTTTGAATATCCTCAATTTTCCATCGACGACTTGATCGTCTTCAAATTCAACCGGTGACACCCATAGTTTACCAGGATCATCTTCTGCAGGTCTTGTTAACACCAACGCACCAAGTCCTTGATCATTTTTGCACACAGTGGATA
>DAICZI010000239.1 GCA_027311205.1 Beijerinckiaceae bacterium
GCGCTCTGCCAAGGCTTTCAGCGCCACCCGAAAAGCGGGTCGTAACGATTCTGGCAGCAGCGCCCTTGCATACAGCGCCGCAAAGCCCGCGCCCATGCTGTCAGCTATCAGGCCCGCCACCCGGTCGCGCTTCATGCCCGACAATTCCACCAGCGCGCCTTCGAGCAGGCTCGTGCGGCCACTCATGATCGAGCGCAGCAGCAAGCCTGCGGTCAACTGGCCTTTTTGGCGCAGATGCCGGGCAAACACCGCCGCGTCATCATCCACCGTGGTTGAGGCGATCAGCACCTGCGCCTTCTCGCGCGATTCGCGGGCCATGCGCTGCGTGCGTTCCGGCGACAGCCAGTTGCAACCCATGACAAATTCGCTCAGCGTATCAATCGTGGCGTTCACGAGGTCGGCCCGCAGCGCCGCCGTCGTATGCGGGCGTTTCAGCAGCGCTTCGCGCAATTCGCCATCCTGGCCGAAGCGCTCAAGAATGCGCTGCATCGAGAATTCGGCGAGATCAGCCCCCGGATTGACCACCAGCGCCACCACAGCCTCGCGGGCCCCCACCTCTGCCAGAGCGGCGCTGACGGTCTTCGAAAGGCGCGGGCGCAACGCTATCGCCGCCTGGGCATAGGCATCACCGATGGCGGCGCTGTCGACCAGATCATCATCATCAAGCAGCGGCGAGCGCCCGAGCACCAGCGTTGAAATATCCGATTGGTCGCTGGCCAGCGCAATAACGATATGGCGTGGCGCGGCAGCGGCACTGGCGAAGCTCTCGGCCAGCGCACGGCGCACCAGCGGCGAGGGATCGTCAAGCTGTGCGGTGAGCGCATCTTCGGTTTGCTGCTTTTCCGCAGGCTCCATATGCGAATATAGATAGGTGCGCGCCAGTGCGCTGACGCCATCGGCCCGGCGCGAGGCGGGCACGGTTTCGGCCCATTCGAGAAAGCGTGCAACAATCATGACGGCTTTGCACTCCAGCATCGCGCCGAATCGGCATTTACGGAGTTTTAAGATGCGGAGTTTGTGGTAAACGAATACTTAATGAAGCAACCAGAAACCAGAGGGCAGGACATGAGTGAACCCCATCGGCGCGGCGGGCTTTATTTCGAGGATTTTGAACCCGGTAAAATTGTCAAACACCGCTTGACCCGCACCGTCACGCAAATGGATAACATGTTGTTTTCCAACATGACGCTGAACCCGCAGCCGTTGCATATCGACGTGCATTTTTGCGCGACCGAGACCGAATGGGGCCAGCCTTTGATGAACTCGCTGTTCACGCTCGGCCTGATGATCGGCATTTCCGTCAATGACCTGACGGTCGGCACCACCATCGCCAATCTTGGCATGGAGGAGGTAAAATTCCCCAACCCGCTTTTTGAGGGCGATACGGTGCATTGCACGACTGAGGTGATTTCCAAGCGCGTCTCAAAATCACGCCCCGATGCGGGCATCGTCACGATGGATCATCGCGCTTACAAGCAGGATGTAACGCTGGTGGCGCAGTGCCGCCGTCAGGCCTTCATGCGCCTGCGACCGGCAAGCTGATGCAAACGCTGCTGTTTGTGCCAGCAGATTCGGCCCGCAAGCTGGAGAAAGCGCTGCGCAGCGGGGCCGATGCGCTGTTGATTGATCTTGAGGATTCCATCACCCCCGCCAACAAGGCGACGGCCCGCCAGATGGCGCGCGACTTCGTCGTCGCCCATGGTGGCCAGCCTGGCGTGCCCAGGTTGATCGTGCGGATCAATGCCGCCGACTCTGACCTGATGGATGCTGATCTTGACGCCGTGATCTGCGAGGGCCTCTCGGCTCTGATGCTGCCCAAATGTTGTGGCGGGCGCGATGTGCAGCAGCTTTCCGCCCGGATCGCCCTCCGCGAGGCGCTCGGCAATTTTCCGCCTGGTTCCTTCGGCATTCTGCCGATCATCACCGAAACCGCCGCTTCGCTGTTTGCCATGGGAACTTTTGCCCGTTCCAGCCGCAGGCTGATCGGTTTGACGTGGGGCGCGGAAGATTTGGCTGCGGATCTCGGGGCCAAGACCAACCGCGATGCGGAGGGCCGCTGGATTGGCCCCTATGAGATGGCCCGCAGCCTGACCCTGCTCGCCGCACGTGCGTCAGGCGTTGCCGCCATTGATACAGTCTATCCCGATATGGCTGATGCCGCGGGCTTTGCCAAAGCCTGCTTCGAGGCGGCGCGGGATGGGTTTGATGGCAAAATGGCCATTCACCCCTCCCAGGTCGCGGTGATCAAAGCTGCTTTCATGCCGAGTCCGGAAGAACTCGCCCATGCGCGTGCCATCATCGCGGGTGTCGAGGCGGCGGGCGGGTCTGGCGTCATAGCCCTCGACGGCAAAATGATCGACGAGCCGCACCTCAAGCAAGCGCGGCGGGTTTTGGCCCGCGCCGGCAAATACCCGTCATGAAGCCGCTACATGTTGCGCTCGCCCTGCTGACGGCGTGCCTTTGGGGCCTCGCCTTTGTCGTCAGCAAAGCCAGCCTTGTCGCCTTCACGCCAACGCAGCTCACCGGGCTCCGCTTCGCCTTCAGCGCCCTGCCCGCATTGGTGATCGCCCCCCCGAAAATTGCTCCTTTGCAGCTGATTCTGATCAGCTTTTTCCTGTTCGGCCTGCAATTTGAATTGCAGTTCATTGGCATCAAGCTTGGCATGCCCGCCGGGCTGACCGCCTTCATGATCCAGAGCCAGGCCCTGTTTACCGTGCTGCTGGCGGCCTTATGGCTGGGCGAGCGCCCGAGCCCGCGCCAGATACTGGCCCTTTGCATCGGGTTTGGCGGGCTGGCATTGATCGCTTTCGGGCTGGGCCATGGTGCCACCGGCATCGGCTTTGTCCTTGTGCTGACCGCCTCGCTGTCCTTTGCGCTTGGCAATCTGCTGCTGAAAACCAGTCGCGCTACTGACATGATATCGCTGATTGTCTGGGCCAGCGCGCTGCTGCCGCTGCCCGCCTTCGTCGCCTCGTGGTTTCTGGATCATGGCAGCATCGGCCTCGCCGCTTTGCTGCACGCGCCGCTGACAGCCTTTGCTGGCCCGGCCTATCTGGGGCTGGTCGCGACCACTTTTGGCTATACCGTCTGGGGACGTCTGCTCAAGACCTATTCAGCCGCCGCCATCGCGCCCTACGCGCTGCTGGCCCCTTGCGTGGGGCTTTTCGGCAGCATGATCGTCTTTGGCGAGCGCTTTGGCGCGTTTGAAATCAGCGGGGTTGCCGCAATTTTCGTATCACTTGTGCTCTCGCTGATACCGGCGCGGCAGCCTCGCGTTTTGGGCTAGACTGACAATCCACAGAGGTCATGCCGGGCGCTTCAACTCGAACACCTTGTCGACCACTGCGTAATCCATATAGCCCAGCCGGGACAGCGGCTGCATGGCAGCGGTATCAACTCTGCCCGCGCGAATGAATTCGTCGGCGATATGCACGCCAATCACTTCGCCCAGCACCAGATAGGAGCCGATCTCATGGCCCTGCCGGTCTTTCAGATGAATAATATCTGTCACGACACATTCCAGCGAGGCCGGGCTATCCGCCACGCGCGGTGGACGCACGAGGTTGGACGGGGCCACCTTAAGCTTGGCCGGGCCAAACTCGCTGACACCGCGCGGGAAGGTGGCGGAAGTGGTGTTCATCGCATCGAGCAAAGGCATCGACGCCATGTTCCAGACAAATTCGCGCCCCTCTTCCGCAAAGGTGACCGAGTCTTTGGCCCCTTCGCTGGAAAAGCCCAGAATCATCGGTCTGCTGGAAAAAGCGTTGAAAAATGAATAGGGAGCGAGATTTACCTCGCCCTTCTTGTTCATGGTCGACACCCAGCCGATTGGTCGCGGCGTGATGATGGCCTTCAGCGGGTCATGCGGGAGGAGCGCGGT
>DAICZI010000023.1:0-7540 GCA_027311205.1 Beijerinckiaceae bacterium
ATCGCGCTCGGGCGGAAAATCGTTGTCGATTCCAAGTTGAATGTGCAGATTCAGGCCTCAGTGGCTGTTCTGATGGATCAATTGGTGAGGACCACCAGCCGCACCCAGCCGGAAGTCATCAAGCCGCTGACCGCCGTTTTAACTGAATTGCAGCCAAGCCTGATGAAACAGGCCGATGTGCTGATCGACAAGACCGCAAAGGCCTATGCGCAGGTGCTGACCGATAAGGAACTGCAGGACATTGATACGTTTTTCGCATCACCCTCAGGACAGCGCTATGCCAAGATCCAGCCGCTGGTACTTGGCGTGCTTGGTCAGGCGATGGTGCCGTGGCGTCAGGAGCTCACCGCCAAAATGATGGATGACGTGCGCGCCGCCCTGAAGAAAAAGGGCGTCGACTTCAACTAAGCCAGCGCAGAGGGTAAGCCGGTGACTGGCTTTGATGTCGATTTTTTCGTGATTGGTGCTGGTTCCGGCGGAACCAGGGCTGCCCGCATCGCGGCGGGCCACGGTGCCAAAGTGATGGTCGCCGAAGAATTTCGCATCGGCGGCACCTGCGTCATTCGCGGCTGTGTGCCCAAGAAGCTGATGGTTTACGCCAGCCGGTTTGCCGACGACTTTGAAGACGCAGCGGGCTTTGGCTGGAACATTTCCGGTGCGAGTTTCGACTGGCCGCGACTGGTGGCCGCCAAGGAAGCTGAAGTCACAAGGCTTTCGGGGATATATCGCACCAACCTGATGAACGCTGGCGTCGAGATTGTCGAGAGCCGCGCCGTCATTGTCGGCCCGCACCAGGTCCGTCTTGCCTCCGACGACCGTGTGGTCAGTGCCAGACATATTCTGGTGGCGACCGGCTCGACGCCGGATCTGGGGCGAGTCTGCGAGGGGCTCGATCTGACGATTACCTCCAACGAGATTTTTGACCTGCCCACACTGCCGCAGAGGCTGCTGATCATTGGCGGCGGTTATATTGCGGTGGAATTTGCCAGCCTGATGCAACGTCTTGGCAGCAAGGTGACAATGGTGTTTCGCGCCGACATGGTGCTCCGCGGCTTTGACAGTGATATGCGCCTTGGCCTGACCGAGGGTCTCACGGCGGCGGGCGTCGCAATTCTGTCTGGCCGGTTGCCACGTCATATGCAGCGCCTGCCCGAGGGCATTGCCGTCAGCTTTACGGATGGCTCAGAAGCTCATTTCGATCAGGTATTGCTGGCGACCGGGCGACGACCGCAAACCGACCGTCTTGGGCTTGAAACCTGCGGCGTGACGCTTGAGCCCAACGGCAGGATTCCGGTCGATGCCCATGCGGCTACCAGTTGCGCCTCAGTTCATGCCGTGGGCGATGTCACCAACCGCCTTAATCTGACGCCGGTGGCGATCCGCGAAGGCCATGTTCTGGCTGATCGCCTGTTTGGTGGCGGCACCGCAAAGGTGGACCACCACCTGGTGCCGAGTGCGGTGTTTTCGACGCCGGAAATCGGGACTGTTGGCCTTAACGAGGACGCAGCGCTGGCAGCCCATGGCGATCTTGATGTTTTCGTTTCCGCCTTTCGTCCGCTGAAAGCGACGGTTTCGGGGCGGGCGGAAAAGGTGATCATGAAACTGGTGGCGGATGCGGTGACGCAGCGGGTGCTGGGCGTGCATGTGCTGGGGGCCGATGCGGGGGAAATGGCGCAGTTGGTGGCCATCGCCATGAAAATGGGGGCACGCAAATCTGACTTTGATGCCACCATGGCGCTGCATCCCACAGCGGCCGAAGAATTGGTGACGATGCACCACCCGACGCGCCGCTACCGCCAGGGCCGCATCGCCACGCCCTAGGCTTGCGTGGTTTTTCTAGGAAACCGGGGACGGGCGTGCTAGAGGCAGGCTTGCTTCCCGCTGCGCGCCTGATGCCGCGGCTTCATGGGCAGGCAAAGCCCTGGCCCGACGCTGGATTTACGAGAAATAAATGTCTGACCTCATCCGTGAAATTGATGAAGAGCTGCGCAAGGAGCGCATGATGGAGGTGCTGAACCGCTGGCAGCCCGCCATTATTGGCGTCGCCATTGCGGCTCTGGCTGCCATCGGCGGCTACAATTATTATCAAAAGCACGAACAGCAGCTGCGCGAACAGGCGGGTGTGCGCTATCAGGCCGGGCTTGATCAGGCCAAATTGGCAGGGGTCGATCCGGCCAAGGCCCAGGCGGCCGAAGCCGCCCTGACAGGTGTCGCCAAGGATGCCCCGGCTGGCTACAAAGCACTGGCGCTGTTGCGCGCTGCGGCCTTGAGCGGCGCGGTGAACGCGGCGGCTGGCGTGAAGGATTTTGACGCGCTCACGCGTAACCCTGCCTTGCCGCCGCTTTATCAGAACCTCGCCTCGCTGCGCGCGGCGCTGCTGCGCCTCGACCATGCTGACCTGAAGGAAATGCACCAAAGGCTTGATGCCTTGAGCCGACCGGGGGCGCCGTTCCGCAATTTCGCCCGTGAGCTTTTGGCCATTGCGGCCTTGAAGGCTGGCGATCTGAAAAGCGCTGGCGAGGCTCTGGAGGCGATCATCATTGATCCGCAGGCCGACCCGACGATGCGGGCGCGCGCCGAGCAATTGTCGGCCCTGATCCGCTCCGGGCCTTTGCCAAGCACGGGCGCGGCCAGCAATGGCCAGATATCCCCCGCACCGGCGACCGTCGCCCCGTTCCCGAAATGACGTTTCGACTGGCGATTGTCGGGCGGCCTAACGTCGGCAAATCCACTTTGTTCAACCGGCTTGTCGGCAAAAAGCTGGCTTTGGTTGATGATCAACCCGGTGTCACCCGCGACAGGCGAGAGGGAGAGGCGCATCTTGCCGATCTGACCTTCACGGTCATCGATACGGCCGGGTTGGAAGCGGGCGATGCGGCCAGCCTCTCGGGCCGGATGCGGGCGCAGACGGCGGCAGCGATTGCCAGCGCCGACGCCATTGCGTTCATGATTGATGCACGCGCCGGCGTCACAGCCGATGACCGGCATTTTGCAGCGCTGGTGCGGCGTGCCGCCAAGCCGCTGATTTTACTCGCCAACAAAGCCGAGGGCAGGGCTGGTGCAACTGGCGCTTTTGAAGCCTATGACCTTGGTCTTGGTGATCCGGTGCCCGTTTCGGCGGAGCATGGCGATGGCATGGGTGATTTGTTCGAGGCCCTGGTCGCGCTGTTGCCGCAGGCTGCGGCGCCCGTGGAGAGCGAGCGCGATGAGCGCCGCGATACCGAGCTTGATGATGAGGAAGACGGCAGCGAGCTCGATATCACGAAGCCGCTGCGCATCGCCGTGGTGGGGCGCCCGAATGCTGGCAAATCGACGCTGATCAACAAAATTCTGGGTGAAGATCGGCTCCTGGTGGGCCCCGAGGCCGGAATTACGCGCGATTCCATCGGCGTAGATTTCATGTGGGGCGAGCGCCACCTGAAGCTGTTTGACACGGCAGGTTTGCGCAAAAAGGCGCAGATTACCGAAAAGCTTGAGAAACTGGCGGCAACCGATGCCCTGCGCGCGGTGAAATTCGCCGAAGTGGTGGTTCTTCTGCTTGACGCCACAATCCCGTTTGAAAAGCAGGATTTGACCATCGCCGATCTTTGCCAGCGCGAGGGCAGAGCGCTGGTGATCGGCGTCAACAAGTGGGATTTGATTTCTGATCCGGGCACCAGACTGGCGCGCTTGCGGGAGGATGCTGACCGCCTGCTGCCACAATTGCGCGGCACGCCAGTGGTTCCGGTGTGCGGGCTGAATGGCGTCGGCATGCCGAAATTGATCGAGGCGATTTTCAAGGTGGAGATGGCGTGGAACAAGCGAATATCCACGGGCCGGATGAACCGCTGGCTCGCGGCCATTCTGGAACAGACCCCGCCGCCCGCCGTCTCCGGTCGGCGGATCAAAATCCGCTATATGACCCAGCCCAAGGCGCGGCCACCGCATTTTGTGCTGTTTGGCAATCAGCTCGAAGCCTTGCCGACGAGCTACGAGCGCTTTCTCATCAATGGCCTGCGCGCTACGTTTGATTTTCCCGGCGTGCCGCTGCGCTTGAGCTGGCGCACCACCTCCAACCCCTACAAATCCAAACGCTCATGAGCCCTATCGCAAGCCCCCGGGACTAAGCGATAGGGGCTCATAGGTCAAGCCAACCGGCGTCAGCCTTCGCGGCGCTTGCTGATCGGCACGTAATCGCGCTTGGTCGCGCCGACATAAAGCTGCCGCGGGCGGCCGATTTTCTGGTGCGGGTCTTCGATCATCTCGCGCCATTGCGCAATCCAGCCGACGGTGCGCGCCACCGCGAACAGCACGGTGAACATGTTGGTGGGGAAGCCCATCGCCTTCAGGGTGATGCCCGAATAAAAATCAATGTTGGGATAGAGCTTCTTTTCAATGAAATAATCGTCATGCAGCGCGATGCGCTCCAATTCCATCGCAACATCGAGCAGCGGATCATCATTGATCCCCAATTCGGCCAAAACCTCATGCGAGGTCTTCTGCATGATCTTGGCACGCGGGTCATAATTCTTGTAGACGCGGTGGCCAAGCCCCATCAGCCGGAACGGGTCGTTCTTGTCCTTGGCGCGGGCGATGAAATGGGGAATGCGGTCGACCGTGCCGATTTCACCGAGCATTTTCAGCGCGGCCTCATTGGCACCGCCATGCGCCGGGCCCCAGAGCGAGGCAATGCCAGCGGCAATGCAGGCGAAGGGGTTGGCTCCAGACGATCCGGCGAGGCGCACCGTTGATGTTGAGGCGTTCTGCTCGTGATCGGCATGAAGGATGAAGATGCGATCAAGCGCTCTGGCTAAAACAGGGTTAACGTGATAGTCATCGCAAGGTACAGCGAAGCACATCTTGAGAAAATTAGATGTGTAATCGAGGCTATTGGTGGGATAAACGAACGGCTGGCCTACATTATATTTGAAGGCCATCGCTGCAAGCGTCGGAATTTTGGCGATCATACGCATCGAGGCGATCATGCGCTGGTTGGGATCAGTGATGTCGGTTGAGTCATGATAAAACGCCGACAGCGCGCCGACGCTGGCGACCATCACCGCCATGGGGTGGGCGTCGCGGCGGAATCCCTGGAAAAACCGCGCCATCTGCTCGTGCACCATGGTGTGGCGGGTGACGCGATAATCAAAATCGGCCTTTTGCGCGGCGGTCGGCAATTCGCCATAGAGCAGGACGTAGCACGTTTCGAGAAAGTCGCCATGCTCGGCCAATTGTTCAATCGGGTAGCCGCGATGCAGCAGGACGCCCTTGTCGCCATCAATGTAGGTGATGGCCGATTCGCAACTGGCGGTCGATGTGAAGCCGGGGTCGTAGGTGAACATCCCCGTGTCCTGGTAGAGCTTGCCGATATCGAGCACGTCCGGGCCGACGGTGCCTTTTTTGAGCGGCAGATCGACTGATTTGTCCGAGACTTTGAGACTGCCAGTTTGATCGTTCATGTGAACCTCTCGAAGGTGGAACGTGGGCGCGCAGCTCAATGAGGGCCTTGCGGATTTGTGCGCTGCAATATCCGTTAGCCGAACATGCGTGCAGCATCAAGCGGCGCATCGCTTTGTCACTGCGCGCTCATGCAGTTTGGTCTTGCAAGCGCGCCAGACTCTCGGTGCGGCCAAGGGCGGCCAGCACGTCGAAAACGCCAGGAGATACGAGGGTTCCGGTGAGAGCCGCCCGCAAAGGCTGCGCGACGGTACCCAATTTCAACTCCCGGCTCTCAGCATAATGGCGCATGGCAGCCTCAGTGGTGCCGGCATTCCAATCCGATACATCTGAGAGCAAAGCGTGACATTCGGCAATTTGGCTGCGCATCGACGGCGTGCCCAGCAAGCTTGCAGCCTTGGCATCGAGGGGCAAGGGGCGTGGCGCGAACAAAAAGCGGGCATTGTCGAGCAGCTCAACCAAAGTCCGGGCGCGCTCCTTGAGGCCGGGCAGGGCGAGGCGAAGCCGCGATTCCAGGCCCTGGGCAAAGGCCTCGGTAAACAGGCTGCCGTTGGGCAGATGCGGGATCAAATCCTTGATCGCCACCATGAGCTCCGCATCGGGCATGGCGCGCAGATAATGGCCGTTGATATGCCCGAGCTTGACGAAATCAAACCGTGCCGCGGATCGGCCGATTTGTTCCAGACTGAAAGCGGCGATCATTTCATCCGTGCTGAAAAACTCCTGGTCGCCGGCACTCCAGCCGAGGCGCACCAGATAATTGCGCAGGGCTGCGGGCAAAAAGCCCATGTCACGATAGGCCTCGACGCCGAGAGCGCCGTGGCGCTTTGAAAGTTTCGCGCCATCGGCGCCGTGGATCAGCGGAATATGGGCCATCCGTGGCAAGTCCCAGTTCAGCGCAGCATAGATCTGCGCCTGGCGCGCCGCATTGGTCAGATGGTCATCGCCCCTGATGATGTCGGTAACGCCCATATCGTGATCGTCAACCACGACCGCCAGCATGTAAGTCGGCGTGCCGTCCGAGCGCAGCAGCACTAGATCATCGAGATCCTTGTTGGCGAAGGTGACGTCGCCCTGCACTTTGTCGTGGATGATGGTCGCGCCGGTTTGCGGTGCCCTGAGACGGTAGGCTGGCCGCGCGCCTGCCGGTGCTTCAGAGGGATCCCGGTCGCGCCAGCGCCCATCATAGCGCGGCGCACGCCCCTCGGCACGGGCCAGCGCGCGCATGTCCTCAAGTTCTGCCGGGGTGGCAAAGCATTTGTAGGCGTGCCCGGCCGCGAGCAACGCCTCGGCCACCTCGCGGTGGCGCGCCGCACGGGCATATTGCATCACCGGCGGACCGTCGCTCTCCAGCCCGAGCCATTTCAGGCCCTCGAAAATGGCTGCAATGGCCGTATCGGTCGAGCGCTCGCGGTCAGTATCCTCAATGCGCAGCAGAAAGCGGCCCTGATGATGGCGGGCATAAAGCCAGTTGAACAAAGCGGTGCGCGCCCCGCCAATATGCAGGAAGCCGGTCGGGGAGGGCGCAAAGCGGGTAACTACGGGTGAGGTCATCATAAGTCCACGGAGGCGGGCAAGCGTGAGGGTCAGGCTCTGGTGCCGGTCGCGCCTTCGTGTAACATTCCCTTGCGCAGTGTAAAGCCGGGTGGTGGAAAATCGACCTTGCGTGCGCAAGCGCAAGCCTGAGTAGGGGTGATGGGGCCGAAGACTGACAGACAGGGTTCGGGCAGACAGGGTTATGGTGCCGCCGGGATCGGCGCGCTCTGGTGGCAGCGCGCCCGCACGATGCCGCTGCGGGCTCTGCCTGGGCTAGGGCTGGCGCTGCTTCTCGCCAGTTTTCAGGCCGAAATTGACCGACGCCGCCTGTTCTTGTGGGCTCCGGTCATGGCCGGGCTCGGCGCTCTGAGCGAATTGCAGGCCAGCCATGAGCCAGTCGCGTGGTATGCGCCGTTGCTCGCCGCGATTGCGGCGGTTCTGGCGCTACTCGCCCGGAATCATCCCTGGCGTACATGGCCGCTGACGGGCCTGATGCTGTTTTTCATGGGTGTCACGGCGGTGCAGGTGCGTGAATATGAAGTGCGCGCGCCGGTGCTGGATCATATCC
>DAICZI010000023.1:7550-10974 GCA_027311205.1 Beijerinckiaceae bacterium
GGGGGGCGCTTCGTTGTTGCGGTGGCCAGCGCCGACCCCCTGCCCAGAACCGTCCGCCCCTTGCAGGTTCGCGTCACCATGCGCCGAGGGCCACCCCTGCAGGCCGGTGATTTCATCGCTTTCAAGGCGCGGCTGCTGGCGCCCTCGCACGCCGTGCTGCCCGGCGGCTATGATTTTGCGACCGATGCCTATTTCGCCGGGCTGGGCGCAGTCGGATCGGTCTTGGGAGGCATCGAAGTGTTCGATCCGCCGTTTGCCGCCCCCTGGTATCAGCGCGCCAGCATGGCTCTCGACCGCCTGCGCAACCGGGTGGCGCGCCATATCCTTGCCGCTGTGCCCGGTGAACGTGGCGCGGTGGCGGTGGCGATGGTCACGGGCAAGCGCGGCATGCTCGGTCAGGGCATCCGCCAGGTGATCAGCAAAGCCGGTATTTTTCATCTGGTGACGATTTCGGGCATCCAGATGAGCCTGGTGGCGGGCCTGCTGTTCTGGATGATCCGCCGCATGCTGGGCTTGAGCGCCACACTGGCGCTGCATTGGCCGATCCGCAAATGGGCTGCGGGCCTCGCCATGCTCGGGGCCGTGGCGTATGATCTTTTTACCGGCTCGCGGGTTGGCACCGAGCGGGCGCTGATCATGACGCTGATCATGTTTGGTGCGATGGTGCTCGACCGTGAGGCTTTGACCATGCGCAATCTGGCGCTGGCGGCGCTGATCGTCATTCTGGTGCAGCCCGAAGCCTTGCTGGGCGCTGGATTTCAGCTCTCCTTTGCCGCTGTCGCCGCGCTGGTGGCGGTGCATGAGGCGCGCTATGCCGGAACGCGGCCCATGGGTACGCGGCCCATGGGACCGCATCAGAAAGGCCAGCAACCGCATCAGCCCGCGAAGGCAGGCCCGCCTCGCGCCACAAGCCGCGTTGTCCGCTGGCTGCTGGCCCTGCTGGTTGCGACCTTTTGCGCCACTTTGGCGACCGCCCCCTTCATGGCCGCCGATTTCAATGAACTCAGCCTCTATGTCTTGATTGGCAACCCGCTGACGCTGGCGCTGATCGAGCTCGTTGCAGTGCCCGGCGCGCTGCTGGGGCTGGCGCTCTATCCGCTGGGCTGGGATGGGCCGGTGTGGCATTACGTCGGCCTCAACATCGGACTAGTGCTTAAAATGGCCCGCTTGCTGGCCGCCGCTCCCCATTCAACCCTGCCCGTTGCGGCGTTTCCCGGCTGGGCTCTGGCGGCACTGGCCTTCGCGCTGCTGTCGCTGGTGATCTGGCAAAGGCCGCTGACGCGCCTGACCGCCCTGCCACTGTTGCTGTTGGGGCTGACGGGCGCGCTCTCGCATGCCCCGCCTGACATCATGATTGCGCCCGATGGCACAGCCCTGATGGCCCGGCCCGCCCAGGGCCCGATGGTGCTGCTCGCGCAGCGGCGCAACAATTTCATGGTCACGCAATGGCTACGGGCGGTTGGCGACGCCCGTGACCCCGCCACCCTGGCGCGGGCCAGCAATCCGAAAGCCGGATGCGATGCGCGCGGCTGCACCCTGGTGATGGCCCACCGCCATGCCGTAGCTCTGGTGCTGCGCGCATCGGCCTTTGGGGAAGACTGTCGCCGTGCTGACATCATCGTTACGCCCCTCTATGCGCCGACCCATTGCAAGGCCAGGGTCTATGACCGTGCCAGCCTTGCCAGCAGCGGGGCCGTCAGCCTGCGTTTCAGGTCAACCGGCCTGGAGATCACCAATGCCGAACCGCCGGGCGCGGCACGGCCCTGGTTCCGCCCGCCAAGGCCCTTCTTCACAGCCCACCGCACCTTTGCCCGGCCCCAGCAAAAACGCCCGCCAGCTCAGTAGCGGCGCAGCAGACTGACGAGTTTGCCCTGGATCTGCACGCGATTGGGGCCGAAAATCCGCGTCTCGTAGGCCGGATTGGCCGCTTCAAGGGCAATCGACACGCCGCGACGGCGCAGGCGCTTCAGCGTGGCTTCCTCATCATCAATCAAGGCGACGACAATATCGCCCGAATCGGCATTGTCCTGACGCCGGATAATAACGGTGTCGGAATCAAATATGCCGGCCTCAATCATCGAATCGCCCCGCACTTCGAGGGCGTAATGATCACCCGTGCCGAGAAATTCTGGCGGCAGCGCAATGGTATGGCTGCGGGTTTGCAACGCTGAAATGGGGGTGCCCGCCGCGATGCGACCCATGACCGGCACTGCAACGGCGGCGGCGGCGTCTTCATCGGTGATGGGGCGATTGCGCCCGAGTGTGCCCTCAATCACGCTCGGCGTGAATTTCTGGCTCCGCTGCGGGCTGGGCGGAATGGAGGATTCCGGCATTTTCAGCACTTCCAGCGCCCGCGCCCGGTTCGGAAGGCGCCGGATGAAACCGCGCTCTTCCAGCGCAATGATCAACCGATGGATGCCCGATTTGGAACGGAGGTCGAGGGCGTCTGTCATTTGATCAAATGATGGCGCAACGCCTGATTCTTTCAGGCGCTCGTGGATAAAGCGGAGCAATTCGCTTTGTTTGCGGGTGAGCATGGCGGCAGCTTTCCTGTTTGCGGGAACAGTCGGGGTGAGGGGACTATACAAAGCGAGAACATTCTTAGACGTTCTGTTTGCGTTCCGCAAGCCGTTTTGTCAAATTCCCTGCAGATTTCACGTGCCAGACTTCACGGCGCGCCCTTGCCGACGAGGGTAAGGCGCGGGCGCAAAAGCGGGCCGGAGATTTTGAAATTGAGCTCGGCCGGTGCTTCGGCGGTTGCAGGCAAGGCCAAGGTCTGCCGCGCCGAAGCCCGCAGGTTGAGCCGCAGGGTTGCGGGGTCCAATGTGCCGCCAGCGGTGGCCGCCAGAGCCGGTGAGACAAGCGTGAAGGCGAGGTTGGCAGGCGCACCTGCACTGAAGGCCAGTTTGCCGCTGAGGGACGTAAACACTGTGCCCTCTGAATCAGCCAGGGACAGCAGCGCGCCGGGGTTGCGGGCTTGCCCGCGCAACCAGCGCCCCAGATCGGGTCCAGGCAGCACGCCGTCGGTTATGGTGAAGGTGCCTGGCCCTGACAGGCTGGCGGCGAGGGGTCCGGGCAGGTTCGCCATGCGGCCGAGCGTGGCGTCGAGCGACAGCAGGCCGCTGAACGGGGTCGGGCAGGCGATCAGTGTGCAAAATTCACTGACCGGAATATGACGCAGGTGCAGCGCGCCTTGCAGCAAGGCTGTGCCAGTTGCAGAACCGAGGGTCATGGTGGCGCGCAGCGTTCCGCCCGCGACATCGGCTTGCGCAATGTCCACGCGGAGGGGGCCGCCGCGCGAGTTCAGCGCGACAGCGACCTTGCTGGCCGTGAGAGAGCGCCAGGAGAGGCGCGCGATCGAGGCGCGAAGGTCCAAGTTGAATGCCTGGGCCGTCTGCAGAATCGAGGGGGCTGTCGCGCCGGG
>DAICZI010000023.1:10984-11255 GCA_027311205.1 Beijerinckiaceae bacterium
CACATGCTGGGCCGCCAGAGTGCCGCTGAGACTGGGCTTGGGCCCGCGCCGGTCAAGCGCCAGCAAGCCAACAAAGCTCTGGCCGTCGATTTCGCCGCGAATCTGCGGGGCGTCGATCTCGCCGGGAAGCAGTTTCAGGCTGCTATGGATCGTGAGTTGGCGGGCGCGACGCAGCAGGTCGAGGATTGGCCCATGGAAGGGTGCGATCCAGCGCGGCGATTGGCTGGCAAAATCCACGCTGCCATAGAAGGCGGCACCGCGGGCTTGCCAG
>DAICZI010000240.1 GCA_027311205.1 Beijerinckiaceae bacterium
GCTTGAGATAGCCCTCGCCCACCTTCTCGGTGCGCAGGAACCTGTAAAGCCGCTCGCCCATAATATCGCGCGAGAGGCCGGTGAAAAACCCGGACACCTGCCCGAGGCGCGCCAGCCCGAAGGCGACATTGAATGGCGATCCGCCGGGACAACCCTCCAGGCTGATTCGATCATGGGTTTCTGCGCCCACAAAAATGTCGATCAGGGCCTCGCCGCAAACAAGTATCATTTATGCCTCCGGCCCAATGACGCCCTTGCGCAGAATGATATTGCCATAAAGCGCGCGCTCGCCAGACGCAACCAGGGCAAAGGCGTTCTTGACCCGCGCATAAAACGCCTGACCCATCAAGGGTTCAAGCGTGACAGCGGGTTCAAAACGCGAAACGACGTTGCCGAGCTTGATCATGATGGGTTCGAGATGGGCAGGATCGCCTTTGATCCCCGGCCGAAACGCGGCGGGCACGCCATGATCCAGCGGCATCACTGACAGGATCGCATCGGCCAGTGCCACGACGCCATGCCCTTCCATGCGCACCAGACGGCGGGCGTCGGCGGCGGCGGGATAATTGCCATCGACAATGGCGATTTCGTCGCCATGGCCCATGGAGCGCAAAATATGCAGCAAATCTGGCCCCAGCAATGGATTGATGCCTTTCAGCATGGTTCATCCCCCTGAATCTGAGCGCGAAACAAGACTTCCCGGTCGCGCGCGAAATTAGCCAGAAATGGCAGCGCTGCCCCACCCAGGGCGCGGGCTTCCGGGCCGATCGTGCCTTCACGCACGCTGATCAGAAACAACCCCTGCTGGTCAAGCTCGGCCATATGTTCGATGGTACGGGCGACGATACGGGCGCGCACCGAAGCGGGTATGGCCCCGTCAACAATCGCCGCTTCGCAATCAATCAGCGCGTGCGCCGCCAGAATGACGCGCGCCAGACTGGTCGTGACATCCTCGATCCATTCATCGAGCGTTGGCCCGAGATCGCCCCAGTCTTGCGGCGAGCGCCAGAGCGGAGACGGATCGACCCCCGCCGCCACCAGTTTGCGCTCGAGCGTGAAAATGGAGGCGCTGCGAATCAATTGCTGGCTGTCCGCGCCGCCCTGCGGCACAGGGGTTGAGCCTATCGCCCCGGCATTGCCGCGCCGACCCTGAAACAGGTTGCCATCAAGCACGAGGCCGCCACCGATGAAAGCGCCGATGAAAACATAAAGGAAATCGCGGAACGACCAGCTTTGGCCAAAAAACTGCTCGGCAGCGCAGGCGGCGGTGGCATCATTGCAGAGCAGCACCGGCATCGGCACCAGAGCGGCAATCTCACCCTGCGGATCAAAATGCCGCCATTGATCCAGCACGTCGCGGGGCGCTCCAACCTCAAGCTCCCAGTTCCAAAGCTCGAAGGGCGCGGCAATGCCAAACCCGGCAACCCGCTCCCGCTGCCCATCGTCCAGCCCGGCCAGCATGTCGACAACGCCGCTTTGCGCCAGCATCTTGATCGCCTCCGGCGTGGGATAGGCATGCGGCATATGAATGGCGGCGCGGATATTGGCACAAAAATCCACCAGCAGCAGATCCGAGCTTTTGCGGCCGATCTTCAGCCCAAAGGCAAAGGCCCCTCCGGGATTCAGCGCAAACGGCACAGCAGGCTGGCCGATTTTGCCGCGCATCGGTTCACCCTTGAGCAGCAGGCCGTCAGCCTCGAGCCGCTTGACAATGACCGTCGTTGCCTGCGCGGAAAGGCCGGTGAGCCGGGCGATTTCCACCTTGGGCAGCGCGCCATGACGGCGGATCAACGACAGAATCAGCCGCTCGTTGTAAAGTCGCACGCCCGCCTGATTGGTGCCACGGCTGATGTCAGCCTGGCGCACTGCCTCGCTCCCGACCAGGTCAGGCGGGATGCGGGTGGCGTTGACGTCTGTTGACAGCACTGAACTCATGAGCAGCTTAAACCTGATGTCTCGTTCCCTGACAGTTTTTGCCCCGCCATTTTTTTGCCCAGGCAATTTTCTGTCATGCGCCAAACTTCGTCGCTGGCGTTGTCCGCAGATTGTCCTTTTGTGCGTCGCCTGTCAATAAATTCATCCGAGTGATTTAATCATTGACAGAAGGGCAAAGCCATAGTTTGATAGTGACGTCGCACAAGCCCGTCGAAGTGGACGGTCTGCATAAGCCGCAACAAAGCGGTGACGGCAAGAAACCAGGGAGAGGGCCTATGCGTCGCACCGTCAGAGATAAAACCACCTGACAAAATCAAATTGTGCATGTTCCCGAGGAGGACACTCATGAAAAAACTACAGCTTCTGGCTGGCGCCGCCATGATGGCGGTGGCTATTGCCGCCGTTCCCGCTTATGCCGCTGATGCGCCGCTGATCGGCCTGATCACCAAGACCAACACCAACCCCTATTTCGTGAAAATGCGGGCAGGCTTCGAGGCTCAGGCCAAAAAAGACGGTCTGCGCGCCCAGGCATTCGCCGGCAAATCCGATGGCGATTCTGACAGCCAGATCACCGACATTGAAAACCTGATCGCCGCCCATGCCAAGGGCATTCTGATCACAGCCAGCAGCTCCGCCGTCGTTCCGGCCATCGAGAAGGCCCGCAAAGCCGGCATTTTGGTGATCGCGCTCGACTCGCCGCTGCAGCCGGCCAATGCCGCTGATGCGACCTTCGCCACCGACAACTTCCTTGCTGGCGAACTGATTGGCCAATGGGCTCATGCCACGATGGGGGCGGGTGCCGCCACCGCCAAGATCGCCATGCTTGATCTTGCCACCGGTGATGTTCCAGTTGACGTCCTGCGTGACACGGGTTTCCTCAAGGGCTTCGGCATCGCAGTGAAAGACCCCAACAAGAACGGCACCGAGAGCGACAAGCGCATCGTCGGCCATGAAATCACGGCAGGTGCCGAAGATGGCGGCCGCAAGGCGATGGAAAACCTGCTCCAGAAGGATCCAGGCATCAACCTCGTTTACAACATCAACGAACCGGCTGCCGCCGGTGCCTATCAGGCACTGAAAGCTGCGGGCAAGAAAGCACTCATCGTCGCCATCGACGGTAGCTGCGATGGCGTGAAGAACGTCAAGGCTGGGATCATCGGCGCGACCTCGATGCAGTTCCCGCTGCTGATGGCCTCGCTCGGTGTCGATGCCGTGGCAAAGTTCGCCAAGACCGGCGAAAAGCCCAAAAATTCGCCCGGTCTCAGCTTCTTCAACACCGGCACGACCTTGATCACCGATCACCCGGTCAAGGGTGTACCCTCGATCACTTCGGCTGAAGGCCTGAAAAAGTGCTGGGGCTGATTGCCAAGGCGTAAAATCCATTTAACATTGAGGGCGGCTTTGAAAGAGCCGCCCTTTTTCAAAGCCTGAACACGCGCTGTAACTTCAAAAAAAAGCTTGGGGAAACGCAATGAGCGACACGGCCTCGCAGGCTGCCAAAGCGGCGGCAGAACAAAGGGTTGCTGACTACGAGCGCGTTCTGGAGCAAAGCGACCAGAAGCTGGCGGCGTTTGAAGCCAGGCAGCGCGGGATTTTGGAGCGCCTCCAGCACCTGCTGCATGGGGCACCCGTGCTGGTTCCCATGTTCGTGTTGCTCTTGAGCCTCGTCATTTTCGGGTTGCTGATCGGCCACATTTTCTTCGATCCGCTGAATTTCATGCTGATTCTCCAGCAAGTCACGGTGGTCGCCGTCGTTGGTATCGCCCAGACGCTGGTCATTCTTACGGCAGGCATCGACCTTTCGGTCTCCGCCATTCTGGTTTTGTGCAGCGTCGTGATGGGCCGCCTTTCCGTCCATTATGGCTGGCCCTGGGAAGTTGGCGTGCTGCTCGGCCTCGCGGTGGGCACCGCATGCGGTGCCGTCAATGGCGTT
>DAICZI010000241.1 GCA_027311205.1 Beijerinckiaceae bacterium
CACCCAGCGCATAACGCAGGAAACCCTTCAACACAATCGCCGCACCGGCCGCCTTTTCAGAGTCTTTCAGAACCTGGGACACTGATTTTCCGGCATGTTCGGCATGGATGGAGATTTGATCAACCAGGCAGACTTCCTTGTAGAAGGTCTTCATGCCGCTATCGATGATCTTTTCCAGCACATGCGCGGGCTTGCCAGCATTTTTGTCGGCCAACAGGTTGCGCTCGCGCGTCACCAGAGCCGGATCTAGCGCCGAAGGCTCCAGGGCCGTAGGGTTGGCTGCGGCAACATGCAACGCCAATGACCGCGCCAAAGGCATCAGCACGTCCTGATTGCCGGATGATTCCAGCGCGACGATGACGCCGATCTTGCCAAGGCTGTCAGCAACCGCATTGTGCACATAAGAGCCGATCACGCCCTGTTTGACATGCAGCCCGTCGGTGCGGCGCAATGTCATGTTCTCGCCAATCGTGGCGATGGCATTGGCCAGCGCAGCGCTGACACTATCCCCACCGGGATAATGGGCGTTCTTGAGTTTTTCCAGATCATCGCCGGTTTCCAGCGCCACCAGCGCGATGGTGCGCACCAGAGACTGGAATTCCTCGTTGCGTGCGACAAAATCCGTCTCGGAATTGACCTCGACGACGACGCCGCTTGTATCGCGCACCGCGACGGCAACCAGTCCTTCAGCCGCGATCCGGCCTGATTTCTTCGCGGCCTTGGAGAGGCCCTTCTTGCGCAGCCAATCAATAGCCGCCTCGCCGTCGCCGCCGGTCTCGGTCAGCGCAACCTTGCAATCCATCATGCCCGCGCCAGTTTTTTCGCGCAGATCCTTGACCATAGAGGCCGTAATGGCTGTCATTGTTTTATCCCCGCAGTTTCGGAATCAGGCACCAGCTACAAGCGCGCGGGCTTGCTCGACCCAGCCATCGCGCGCGATACGCCCACCCAGCTTCAGATCAGTGTCCACTGTCGCAGCTTCAGCGTCGGTGAGGCTGGCAATCTGCCAATAATGGAAAATGCCCGCATCATTGAGCTTCTGCACAATCTGCGGCCCCGCCCCGTGCATCTTCGCCAGATCATCGGGCGCGCCGCGCGGCGCAGCCAAAAATTCGAATTTCTCGGAACCAAGTTCAGCCGGTTCTGCGGGCGTTGCCAGCGCCTGCTCGGCAACTGGCGCTTCCATCGCTCCCATGTCCACACCAGCCGCGCCATCCGCACGGCCAATGCCATCAAGCGCCGCCCTGGCAATCAGGTCGCAATAGAGCGCAATGGCGCGTCCGGCATCGTCATTGCCTGGAATGGGATAGGTTATGCCATCAGGATCGCTGTTGGTATCGACAATCGCCGCGACCGGAATGCCAAGGCGGTTGGCTTCCTTGATCGCCAGGGCTTCCTTGTTGGTGTCGATGACGAACAACAGATCGGGTGTGCCACCCATATCCTTGATGCCGCCCAACGCCTTTTCCAGCTTGTCCTGCTCGCGAACCAGAACGAGCCGCTCTTTCTTGGTCAGGCCCTGCGCACCGCTTTTCAGGATTTCGTCAACTTTGCGCAGCCGCGTGATTGAGGCTGAAATGGTCTTCCAGTTGGTCAGCATGCCGCCAAGCCAACGGGCGTTGACGTAATATTGTGCCGAGCGCTTGGCGCTGTCGGCAATCAGATCGGCAGCCTGACGCTTGGTGCCAACCAGCAGCACGCGCCCACCGCGCGCCACCGTGTCTGAAACCGCCTTCAGCGCCTGGTGCAGCAATGGCACCGTCTGGGCCAGATCAATGATGTGGATGTTGTTGCGCGCCCCGAAAATGTAAGGGGCCATCTTCGGGTTCCAGCGATGCGACTGGTGGCCGAAATGTGCGCCTGATTCGAGTAGGCCACGCATAGTGAAATCTGGCAGTGCCATGTGTTCGTCTCCGGTTATGCCTCCGCGATGATGTCAAGGTTTCGGAACATCCGAACCCACCGGTGCGCACCCTTGAAGCAGGGCCGCGTTCATCGCGTGTGGAATGTGCGTCCCTTACCCGAGCCACCCCGATTAGGCAAGTGGGGGCACAATGGCTTCAGTGCAGGGGGACGGTGGGAACGCTCTGAACGGCGTTCAGATCGTAGCCGTGCTCGCGTAGCGGATCATAGCGCGTGTTCTCGCTGGCATCATAGGCCAGCGCCCGGCGCGGTAACGCAGCGCCGGACGGGCCACGCTCCAGGGGCGCATGGTGTTCGATGGCAGCGAGCGCCGAGCGATCTTCCGCATTGGGCTGGACTGCATGGAAATTCGACAAATCCGCGCCGGGCAGGCCCGCATCCACCGCCGCATCGGCATCGCTGGCACTGACGGCCGGGCGGGCGCGTTGCGCCTCTACGGCAGGAACGCCTTTGCCTACGCCAACATCAAACTGCAACGCTGATGCCAGCCGCAGCGCTTTGGCCCGCAGCGCCCGCGCCAGCGGCGTTTCAGCCCGCGCCGCTCGCCTTTGCCTGGCTGCGGCATCACTGAAACCTTGAAAGTCAGGCGCAATCTCGCTGTGTTGCTGGCGCAGCTTCGGGTTCGTCAAGGCCGGCGTGGCGGGCTGTCCGGCTGGAGCCGCTGGTGCCGGGGCCGCGTCATTCTGCAACTGGCGCCAATGCGCGACGTTGATATTGTGCTGCTTCAACGTTTCGGCGAAAACATGCCCGCCCGAACCATCAGCGACAAAATAGAGTTCTTTGGTGTGGTCGGGATGCGCGACCGCCTCCAGCGCCGCCTTGCCCGGATTGCCGATCGGCCCTGGGGGCAGGCCGTAATGCAGATAGGTATTATAGGGTGAGGGAGTCTGCAAATCGGCTTTGGTCAGCCGGTGCCCCAGGGCGGCCTTGCCCCCTACCAGCCCATAGACCACCGTCGGATCGGACTGGAGCGGCATGCGCTTCTGCAGCCTGTTCAGAAAGACCGCAGCAACACGCGGGCGTTCATCAACCTTCCCGGTTTCCTTCTCGACAATCGACGCCAGCGTCACCAATTGCTCGGGCGTCTTCAGCGGCAAGGTCGGGTCACGCCCGGCCCACACTTGCGCCACGAGCTTGCGATCCTCAGCTTCCATCAAGGCAATCTGGTGCGCGCGGGTGTCACCGCGCAGATATTTGTATGTGCTCGGCAGCAGCGAACCTTCAGGCGGCAACTGTGTGATCGTGCCGGTCAACAAAGGATCGGCATTAAGCCGGTCAACAATCTGCAACACGCTCCAGCCTTCGGGAATGTTGAACGTGTGCTCGATGGATTTGCCTGCCACAATGGTCGAAATCACCCCGGCCATGGTCTCGCCCTTGCCGAACTGATATTCACCAGCTTTCAGTCTGCCGCGCTGGCCCTGCAGGAACAGCGCCACTTCCATCCAGAAACCGTCGTGGATGACCCCGTTTTGCTGCAGCACATTCACAATGCCTGGCGTGTCAGTGCCGTGCGGAATCAGCACCACTTTGTCTTGCGTCAGCGGGCCTGGCAGGTCGAGTTGCTTTTTGGCATCCACAACAAAGAAACCAAACAGCAGTAACAGCGCCGCGCCGAATGTGACAAAACCGCTGACCTGCGAGAACAACGAGCGCCGACGCTTCTTCAGGCGCGGCGGCGGCGGCGGTACAAGATCGGGCTGCAACGCTTCCTTCGGGCTTTTGAGAACTTTGCCTGCCCCAGACATCCGCTTGGCCGGTGGCACGATGACGGCGGGGCCCTCAGGCATGGGTCTAGCCACCACCGGGGACTCGATGCCGAACTCTGGGGCACTTGTTCGGAAGGATGTGGCGTTGCTGACGCCGCAGTCGGTAAGTCTGGTGGCCCGTCAGTCATGTCATGCTACGC
>DAICZI010000242.1 GCA_027311205.1 Beijerinckiaceae bacterium
CCTCAGTGCCGGGGAGGTGCGCCTGGCCGGCCATGCCATCTCCGGGCTGAAACCCTTCGAGATCAACCGTGCTGGCATCGCATTGGTGCCAGAGGGCCGACGGATTTTCCCCAATCTTTCGGTGCTCGATAATCTGGCGCTGGCGGCAAGGCCGGGCGGGCAGAATCTCGAACAGATATTTGCGCTGTTTCCGCGCCTGCGAGAACGCAAGCACGCCAAAGGTGAAAACCTTTCGGGCGGCGAGCGCCAGATGGTCGCCATTGCGCGGGCTCTGGTGGCGCCCAGCCGCATGATTCTCCTGGATGAACCGTTCGAGGGCCTTGCTCCCGCCGTGGTGGGCGAAGTGCGCGCCGCGCTGGAATCCCTGCGCGGCAAGGTCGCCATGATCATTGTCGAACACCATGCCGAAACAGTGCTGGCAATGGTTGATCGCGCCTGCGTGCTGGTCAATGGCAGAATCGCCTTCGATGGCGATGCCGCAACGCTCGCCGCTGACCCGATGCTGCAGGCCCGCCTGCTGGGCGTGGTGGCGGCCGGAGCGGCACGAGGCCTGGCATAGCCGCCATGCAAGCGCAGGCAGCGGATCAGGCTGAAATGCTGCTGATGCGCGAAGGTGTGCAGATTTGCTCTGCGCCCTAAGCTTGCGTGCGCCATGAGTCTGGCTCACGCCGCCCTTGCGCCGACTTGCCCACTGCGATAGGTGATAATCCGTCGCAACAAGGCGTGTGCTCGCATGAACGAACTTGTCAACAACTGGCTGCCGCTGGGCATTTTTGTAGCGCTGGCGCTGGTCATCGCCGGGGTGCTGCTGATTGCGCAGTTTCTGGTGGCCTTTAAGGCCCCTGACAGCGAGAAGCTCTCGGCCTATGAATGCGGCTTCAACGCCTTTGACGACGCCCGCATGAAGTTCGACATCCGGTTTTATCTGGTGTCGCTGCTGTTCATCATTTTTGATCTCGAAGTCGCCTTCCTGTTTCCCTGGGCGGTGGCATTCCACCGCATTGGCGCGGCGGGTTTCTGGTCGATGATGGCCTTTCTCGCCGTGCTGACCATTGGCTTTGTCTATGAATGGAAAAAAGGAGCGCTGGAGTGGGACTGAACGAGACAACGCTCACCGCACCCGCCCCCAAGGGTCTGCTCGGAGCCGATGGCAAACCCATTGGGGCTTCCGATCCGTTTTTTGTTGGCGTCAATGAACAGCTTTCCGACAAGGGATTTCTGCTCACCACGGCTGACGATCTGATCGTCTGGGCGCGCACCGGCTCGCTGATGTGGATGACCTTCGGCCTTGCCTGCTGCGCCGTCGAGATGATGCATATTGCCATGCCGCGCTATGATGCCGAGCGCTTCGGCTTTGCGCCGCGCGGTTCACCGCGCCAGTCCGATGTGATGATTGTTGCCGGCACCCTCACCAACAAGATGGCTCCCGCGCTGCGCAAGGTCTATGACCAGATGCCCGAGCCGCGCTATGTCATCTCGATGGGTTCCTGCGCCAATGGCGGCGGCTATTACCACTATTCCTATTCGGTGGTGCGCGGCTGCGACCGTATTGTGCCGGTCGATATTTACGTGCCGGGATGCCCACCCTCTGCCGAAGCCCTGCTTTACGGCGTGTTGATGCTGCAAAAGAAAATCCGCCGCACCGGCACCATCGAGCGCTGAGGCAAGTGAGCGCTCAACCCTGCGACGCCCAAGGATAGTTTGATCATGCCAGATGTTGCTTTAGCCGCGCTTGCGACCATCGCCGACGCTCTCAAGGTGGCGTTGCCCGATGCCGGGCTCTGCGCCACAACGGCCTTTGGCGAAATGACGCTGGTTTGCGAGGCTGCGCATTTTGCCGCCGTCGTCCAGGCGCTGCGTGATGCGCCCGGTGCCCGCTTTGTCAATTTCATTGATCTTTGCGGCGTGGATTATCCCGCCCGCGCCCAGCGCTTTGATGTTGTGGCGCATCTGCTCTCGCCGGCCAGGAATCTGCGCATCCGCGTCAAATGCGCCACCGACGAAGACACGCCCGTTCCCTCGCTTTGCGCGGTGTTTCCCGCTGCCAACTGGTTCGAGCGCGAGGCCTATGATCTCTATGGCATCCTGTTTTCCGGCCATCCCGAACTGCGCCGCATCCTCACCGATTACGGTTTTGAGGGCCATCCCTTGCGCAAGGATTTCCCGATGACGGGGTTTGTCGAGGTGCGCTACGACGATGAGCAGAAGCGTGTCGTGCAGGAGCCGGTAAAGCTCAATCAGGCTTTCCGCTCGTTTGATTTCCTCTCGCCCTGGGAAGGCACCGATTATGTGCTGCCTGGCGATGAAAAAGCGGCGGGAACCGTGCCGCCGAAACCTTGAGGAGTGTTGGCCATGATAGGATTTTCGATCTTCCATTCGTTTTTCGCTTTGATTTTCCTGGCCATCGTCGTCATCCCGTTCTGGAAAATCTTTCCGCGCGCGGGCTGGCCGGCCCCCATGGCGCTGCTGATGTGGTTTCCTCTTGTGAACATTGTCATGCTTTACGTTTTGGCTTTCAAAGAATGGCCCGGTGATCATCCATGAACGACCACACCACCCGCTCGTTTTCCATCAATTTTGGCCCGCAGCACCCTGCCGCGCATGGCGTGCTGCGGCTGGTGCTTGATCTCGATGGCGAGATCGTCGACCGGGTTGATCCGCATATCGGCCTGCTGCATCGCGGCACTGAAAAGCTGATGGAAGCGCGCACCTACGCGCAGAACGTGCCCTATTTCGACCGGCTCGATTATGTCGCGCCGATGAACCAGGAACACGCCTTCTGTCTCGCCATCGAGCGGCTCTGCGCCATAGATGTGCCGCGCCGCGCCCAGTTGATTCGCGTGCTGTTTTGCGAAATCGGCCGCCTGCTTTCGCATCTGCTCAATGTCTCGACGCAGGCGCTGGATGTTGGCGCGCTCACCCCGCCGCTCTGGGCCTTTGAAGAGCGCGAAAAGCTGATGGTGTTTTATGAGCGCGCTTCGGGCGCGCGGATGCACGCCAATTATTTCCGCCCCGGCGGCGTCCATGCCGATCTGCCGCCCAAGCTGATCGAAGACATCGAAGCCTTTTGCGATCCGTTTCTGAAAGTCTGCGATGATCTTGAAGCGCTGTTCATCGGCAACCGCATCTTCAAGCAGCGCAATGTCGATATTGGCGTGGTGTCGCTGGAGGATTGCTGGAAATGGGGCTTTTCCGGCGTGATGGTGCGCGGTTCGGGCGCGGCGTGGGATTTGCGCAAGAGTCAACCCTATGAATGCTATGCCGAAATGGAGTTTGACATCCCGGTCGGCCGCCACGGCGACAATTATGACCGCCAGGTGATCCGCATGGAGGAAATGCGCCAATCGGTGCGCATCATGCGCCAGTGCATCGAAAAGCTCGGTCTGCCCGATGCGCAGGGGCCGGTCAGCTCCACCGACGGCAAGATTGCGCCGCCCTCACGCCCGGCGATGAAGCGCTCGATGGAGGCCTTGATTCACCATTTCAAGCTGATGACCGAGGGTTTTCATGTGCCTGCCGGCGAGGTTTACGCAGCCGTCGAAGCCCCCAAGGGCGAATTTGGTGTTTATCTGGTGTCGGATGGCTCGAATAAGCCCTACCGTTGCAAAATCCGCGCCCCCGGCTTCGCCCACCTGCAAGCCATGGACTTCCTCTGCCGCGGCCACATGCTCGCCGACGTCTCAGCCGTGCTGGGTTCGCTGGATATCGTGTTTGGCGAGGTGGATCGGTAAATCGCACGCAGCGACGGCGCAGATAAAAAACATAAGCAACAATCACCGTCATTGCGAGGAGCAAAGCGACGAAGCAAC
>DAICZI010000243.1 GCA_027311205.1 Beijerinckiaceae bacterium
GCCAGCGGCGGGCCGCTGCGCGCAAAGCCATTGGTGCGCGCGCCATCAACCACCACAATGCGCGTCTTGATCGGCAGCGCGCTCAACGCCCTGGTATAATCGGACAATTTGACGGCCTGCAACGGCACGCTGACAGCCGTGGGAATATCGGCATCCACAGGTACCAGATAGGTTTCGCCGGCATATTGCACGGCCTCACCAGCAAAATACAGCACGGCCGTGCCCTTCGGGCCTGCCGCCCCGGCGCGGTTGACAAAATCAGTCATCGCCTTGCGCAGATCATTGGCATTCAGATCAGGCAGGCCGACGACGCTGAAGCCTGCCGCCGTCAAGCTGGAGGCGATAAGGCCGGCATCATTCAACGTCGTGGGCAAGGCCCCCGCCGTATAATGCGATTCGCCAACCACCAGCGCAACGCGTGAGGGCGCAGGCGCGGCGGTTTGCGCCTGTGCGCTTACGCCCACACCCATGGCGGCTAACGCCGCCCCCGCGAGCAATAAATTTCGACGCATGTGGCAGGCTCCTGGTTTTGATGAAGTATCAATCTCTCAAAGATATCATGAACAAGGCCTGAATGTGGTCTAGGCTGCAGGTGGGGGTGGATTGATCATCACCGAGGGGCGTTGCCCCATCTCGCCAAACCAGCGGTGGACGTGCGTCAAGGCCGGATCAAGCGTGATGCGGGCCGGTCGCATGAACTCGATGGCGACAACCCCCGTGATATCGGCAACCGAAAACCGCGGCCCTGCAACAAAGGCGCGATCTGCCAATATTTCATTGAAATGCTTCAGGAAGGCTTCAACCTTGGGGCGATTGGCAGCGGCCCAGTCCGGCACTTGGGGCACCTCGACCGTCGCCATGAAGGGATGCGAATGGCGAAACACCGAGGCGACGGCGAGCAACAGGCCCATTTCCAGCCGCCGCTGCCACATCTCGATTTCGGCACGTTCGCGCATCGTGGTGCCAAACAGCGACGGTTCGGGGTGCAATTCCTCAAAATAGCGGCAAATGGCGATGGATTCGGTTAGAACCGCACCATCATCCAGCACAAGGCTCGGCATTTGCTGCACCGGATTGATCTGCCGATACTCCTGCTGGCGATGCTCCAGACGCCCGATATCGACGTGCCTGGAAGGAATCTCGATCCCCTTCTCGCGCAGGAATATCTCGACGCGGCGCGGATTGGGGGCCCGCGCGGTGGTGTAAAGCAGCATTGTCCTGATCTCCTCTGGGCGGGACGAGCCCGCCATTCCCGCAACCTGCCCCGCGCCCTTGCGCATTGCAAGGACTGGCCGCCGTGACCATCCCTGAATCATGCTTCCCTATGCGATGGGAGAAGGACAAAGTTAAGCATTCTGCGGCTCTATGCAGGGGGGTAAATCGGTTCAGCATGAAATCATGAGTGAAGTCACCGCAGAGATGATCGAGCGAGGACGCGGTGTCACTGACAGCGCGCAGGTGCAGCATCGCCGCAAGCTGGCATCGCGGGTGCGCCTTGCGCGCGAATCGCTGACTTCGATAGGCTCCGGTCAACGGCGCTTCGATGTCGAGCTTTTGCGGATTTTCGCGCAAAACCAGCGTCACGCCACCGTTGCCCAACTGGTGTTGCTGGCCCCTTCCGCCCTGTTGGCGGCGCAAAGCCTCAAACTGACGTTTATCTCGTTATGGCTGCTGCTGGCAGCTGCAGCCATTCTGGCGAATCATCACATCAGCCGACGCACTTCGCGACAGGCGCGTGATGATGCCGCCGTTGTTGAATCACGCCGTCTGGTGGTGGGATTGGCCTTGCTGCAAAGTGTGATTTTCGCGACTCTGGTGACTTTCGCGAATATGGCGGCGGGCAAGCATAGTGCCGCGCTGGCGTTTTTTCTGGTGCTGCTGCAGGGGGCGCTGGCGTCCGACCTGGTTTCGCCGGTGCCTCAGGCGCTCTATGCCTGGCTCGGGCCGCTGCTGGTGGCTGCCGCCACTTTCGCGCTGCGCAACCCGGCATCCGGCCTGCTGCTGTTTGGCCTTTGTGCCGTTGCGTCGGTGTTTTTCCTGCTGCTGGGCCTGCGGGCCTATCGGCATGTGCTGCGTGCCATCGAATTGAAGGAAGAAAAAGACAATCTCATCGCTGAAATTGATCAGGCGCGGCTCAATTCCGAGGAAGCGCGGCGACGCGCCGAGGAAGCCAGCCTCGCCAAATCGCGCTTTCTGGCGACGATGAGCCATGAATTGCGCACCCCGCTCAACGCAATCCTGGGCTTTTCCGAGGTGATGAAGGACGAGATTTTCGGGCCGCACAGCAACGAGAGCTATGCCGAATACAGCCGCGACATTCATGGCTCCGGCGAGCATCTCCTGGCCTTGATCAATGAAATTCTCGATCTCTCGCGCGTCGAAGCCGGGCGGCAGGAATTGCATGAAGAGGCGCTTTTGCTCAGCGAGGTGGCGCAAGATTGCCTGCATTTGATGAAGATGCGCGCCGCCAAGCGCGACATCACCATTATCGAGAGTTTTGAGCCCGATTTGCCGAGGCTCTGGGCCGATGAGCGGGCGCTGCGCCAGATCATCCTCAACCTCCTGTCCAATGCCGTGAAATTCACGCCCGCCAATGGCACGGTCACGGTCAAGATCGGCTGGACGCAGCCTGGCGGCCAATATCTGATGGTGCGCGACAATGGCCCCGGCATTCCGGAGGCTGAAATTCCTGTGGTGCTCAGCACTTTCGGGCGCGGTTCAGCGGCTTTGAAAGACGCGGAAGAGGGCACCGGCCTTGGTTTGCCCATTGTCAAAGGCCTGTTGGAAATCCACGGCGGCACGTTCCTCCTGCGCTCGAAACTGCGCGAGGGCACCGATGCCATCGCGGTGTTTCCGCCTGATCGGGTGATCGCCTTGATGCCGCAACTTGATCCGGAAGCCCCGGTGCCCGATGGCGTGATGAAAGCCACAAGGGCCGCGTAGGGCGCTCAACCCCTGGCCTGAAGCGCCGACGCGAAGGCGGCAAATTCCGCATCGGCAATCGCCACTTTATGCTCCGGGCCGGGGTAGACTCCGGCTTCGACATCGCGGCGGTATTCGTTGAAGGCGGCGATGCGTTCTTCCTGCAACTTTGCAAATTCTGCTGCAAAATTGCGGTAGCGTTTGGAATGGCGGGGATAATGGCCATCATGCGCGCCCAAAATATCCTCGGCGAAAAGATATTGGCAATCGCACCCTGCCCCGCCGCCCATCGACAGGCACAGCATGGTGGTGCGCTTCGAGATTTCGGTGGCGACCCGCTCCGGCACCACTTCCATCTCGACTGCAAAGGCCCCAGCTTCCTGCAGCCGCATCGTAGCCTCATAGACGTCCATGGCTGATGCGGCGGTCTTGCCGACGGCTTTGAAGCCGCCCGTCCAGGTGGCGCGCGATGGTATCAGGCCAACATGGCTCACCACCGGAATGCCCTCGGCGCGCATGCGCCTGATGGTTTCAAGGCTGCCCGCGCAATAGACCGCATCGGCACCGATCTTCATGGCGCGGAAGGCGGCGCGACCAGGATCGGAGAAGCGCAGGCCGGCCCCGATCAGCGTGAGTGCGCTGGCTTGATCGGGGTGATCGAGGGCGAGTTGTAAGGCGAGGAAACTGCCGAAACCGTTGCCGATGATCATCGGGGCGGATGGAAGATCAAGCTCGTGGATTGCGATACTCAGCGCGGTGGCAATCGGGCGCAGGCCGCCTTTGATCGGGGGTAATCCGGCGAAGCCCGGCAGATCGACCAGGATGATTTCGGCACGCGGTGCAAGCAGCTCGGCGAGACCGGACCAGCTACTGGCGTCGGCA
>DAICZI010000244.1 GCA_027311205.1 Beijerinckiaceae bacterium
GCCGGCATGGCCGCAGACATCGGCCCCGCCCGGATCACGGCCCTGCGCCAGCACCAGCGTCGTCAGGCGCAGCAAGGCGGCATCGGTGGCTCCGCAATAGGCCTCCAGCGCCGCCTGATCCGCAAATGCCTCGCCATAAAGATCATGGGCATAAGCGTCGATCATCGCCTCCAGCGCGCTCACCGGCAGGCGTGCCTGCCCCATGCATTGCAACAGCGCCGCCGCCAGCGGTGTGGCCGCATCGGTGCTCTCGGGACGGTACCTCGCACATCATGATGATCTTGAGGTCGTCCTTGCCGCGCTCGAGGCCGTTTTTCGCCAGCACCTCGATCACCTTGCGGCCTTCGGCCAGCAGCACATTATAAGTGCGCGTTGCCGCCCCGGTGCTCATCACCTCGAAGGACAGTCCGTGTTCCCGCAGTTGGCGGGCCAAGGCCGGTGGCAGGAACACTTGCTCCGCGCCGGTGCCGATCAGGCAGATGCCCAACTCGTCCGGTGGCAGGTCCAGCAGCGGTTGCAGCGTGGCCAGCGTGATCCCGGAGGCCTGCGACACAGGCCAGGCCCGAATGCCGGTGGGCAGAAGCAACAGCGAGCCGCGATGCGACATGCCGCCAAACAGGAAACCGCCGCGCCCATAACCTTCAACCGCATGAAGCCCTGGCAGAAACTGCGGAGCTTGCGCCGGGGGCGGCTCGCTCACGCCAGCGCCTGGGTGCCGCCATTGACCTGCGCGCCAGTGGTAGCGGGCTGCGAGGGTGCGACTTCAGCCTCTTGCTTGCCATAGCGGTTTTCGGAGCGCAGCCCGAGATAGATCAGCACGGGCGCAGCAATGAAAATCGAGGAATAGGTGCCGATCACCACGCCAAACATCATCGCCAGCGAAAACGAGCGGATCACATGCCCGCCGAGACCGACCAGCGCCACCAGCGCCAGGAACGTGGTCATCGACGTCATGACCGTGCGCGACAGTGTGGTGTTGATCGAGATATCGAGCAGTTCAGACGTCGGCATCTTCTTGTATTTCTTCATCATTTCCCGGATTCGGTCGAGCACGACAACCGTATCGTTGAGCGAATAGCCGACAATTGTGAGGATGGCGGCAATCGACGTCATATCGAATTCAAGCCGCGTGAAGGCGAAAAAACCGATGGTCAGCACCAGGTCATGCAAAGTCGCAATCACCGCGCCAATGGCAAACTGCCATTCAAACCGGAACCACAGGTAGACCAGCACGGCGATCACAGAGGCGACAATGCCGAGCGTGCCTGATTGCACCAATTCGCCCGAAACACGCGGGCCCACGACATTGACCGAGCGGTAGGTGTAGGTTGCACCCAGCGCCTCCTTGATTTTGGCAACCGCAGCTTCCTGCCCCTGCCCGCCGCCGGGCTGCAGGCCAACGCGAACCGCGACATCTGATGGTTTGCCAAAGCCCTGCACTTCGACATCGCCCAGATGCAGGCCTTCGAGGGTTGAACGCAATTTGGCAAGATCAGCCGTGCCCGAGGTCGCACGCAGTTCCATCGCCGTGCCGCCACGAAAATCAATGCCGAAATTCATGCCGAAGGACAAAAACAGCACCACCGAAATCACGGACAACAGCGCCGAGAACGGAAAGCTCAAGCGCCGGAAGCGCATAAAGCCAAAACTGGTTCCGTCGGGGATGATTCGTAGCAGTTTCACGTAACTATCCAGCTTTCTTCATTCAGATTGGCAAGACTTTCAGATGGGCAAGACCTTGGGCTTGGCAAAGCGATACCACATGGCGATCATCAACCGCGTCATGGTGACGGCGGTGAAGATGGTCGTCATGATGCCCAGCGCCAACGTCACCGCGAAACCCTTGACCGGCCCCGAGCCGAGCAGAAACAGGATCACCGCTGCAATCAACATCGTGACATTTGAGTCGACAATTGTCGCAAATGCGCGGTTGAAGCCCGCATCCAGCGCCGAGATCAGGGCGCGGCCCTGCTTGAATTCCTCGCGGATGCGCTCATAGATCAGCACGTTGGAATCCACCGCCATGCCGATGGTCAGCACAATGCCGGCAATGCCGGGCATCGTCAGTGTTGAACCCAGCAGCACCATCAGCGCGAAAATCAACGTGACGTGAACGGCAAGCGCGACATTGGCGAAAACCCCGAAGAGGCCATAGGTCACCAGCATGAACGCCACAACCAGAGCCGTGCCGAGATAGGCGGCGCGTTTGCCCGCCGCAATCGAATCAGCGCCAAGTCCTGGCCCGACAGTGCGCTCTTCGGCGACCGTCAATTTGGCGGGCAGCGCGCCCGCCCGCAGCAGCACCGCCAGTCGCTCGGTCTGGGCCTGGGTAAACCTGCCGGAAATTTGCCCCTGACCACCGGTGATGGGGCCCAGAATGCGCGGCGCGGAAATCACCACATTGTCGAGCACAATGGCAAACAGCTTGCCGACATTGGCGCTGGTGGCCTCGCCAAAGCGTTGGCCGCCGCGCAGGTTGAAGCTGAAATTCACCACCGGTTCGCCATTGGTCTGGCTGAACCCGGCCTGCGCATCGGACAAATCCTCGCCCTGCACCATCACCTGTTTCATCACAGGCAATTTTTGGCCATTTTCCTGGTCGGGCAGCATTTTATAATCATTGGGGTCGGCACCTGGATCAGCGACCATGCGGAATTCCAGCTTGGCGGTCTTGCCCAGCAGCTTTTTCAATTCATGCGGGTCTTGCAGGCCGGGCACCTCGATGACGATCCGGTCGATCCCCTCACGCTGGATGCTGGCTTCCTTGGTGCCAACGCCATCAATGCGCTTTTTCAGCACTTCGATGGATTGATCGACCGCATGGGTCAGATAATTGTTCAACCCGGCATCGGTCATGGTGTAGGCGATTTCGCCATTCGGCCCTTGCGTCATGGTGTAGGTGGAGCCACCGCTGCCGAGCAGAATGTTGCCAATCGGCGCTTGCAACGCCGCCAGCTTGGGCAAGGCGCGGGCTCTGGCGGCTGCATCGGGAATGTGCACCCGCACGCCCATGGGCGTGATGCCAATGCCGCCGACAATCGGGATTTTTTCTTCCTGCAACACACGGCGCACATCATCGCGCAGGTTTTGTACCTGGGTATTGATGACGTCCTTGCGGTCAACCTGCATCAGGAGATAGGAGCCGCCCTGCAGATCGAGCCCCAGCGTGATGGCGCGGGCCGGGACCCAGGTGGGCAGATGGGCAATCAGGGCGTCACGGGTTGGCACCGGCAACAGGCTCGGCACCACCATCAGCGCCGCAAACAATGTGGCGAGCAGAATCGAAACGATTTTCCAGGTGGCAAAGCGGAGCATGGTCAATCCATCTCGAAATCAGTCAGGAGGCAGCACCGGCGACTTCAGCCGCCTTGCCGCCCTTGCCACGCACGTCAGTGATCGCATCGCGCTGGATGCGCACCCGAACATTGCTGGCAATCTCGACCTCAACCTCGTTGGGATCAGAATCCTTGGTGACCTTGCCGATCAGGCCACCCGAGGTGACCACAACATCACCGCGCTTCACGGCGCTGATCATCGCTTGTAGCGCCTTGGTCCGCTGCTGCTGCGGCCGAAGCATGAAAAAATACATGATAACAACCACAAACACCAGCGGCACCAGTGTCGTTACCATATCAAACGAACCGCCCGCAGCGGCCCCGGCGGCCTGTGCATAGGCCGGGGAAATAAAATACATGGGCGACCCGATCTCCGTTCGCGCCTCACGGCGCGTCTTGGCTGAATTTTGCGCGGACTATAGCCAAAATGCCGCTGATTGCAACGCCAGGATTTTACGCTCCAGCGT
>DAICZI010000245.1 GCA_027311205.1 Beijerinckiaceae bacterium
TTCATGGCCTCATCAAGCATGTGGTCGAGCGGCACGATGCGCGACACCAATCCGGCGCGTTCTGCCTCGTTCGCATCCATCATGCGGCCGGTAAGGCACATGTCCATGGCCTTGGACTTGCCGACAAACCTCGTCAGGCGCTGCGTGCCGCCCGCGCCGGGAATGACGCCGAGATTGATCTCCGGCTGGCCAAACTTCGCATTGTCAGCGGCGATGATGAAATCGCACATCATGGCAAGTTCGCAGCCCCCGCCCAGCGCATAGCCCGCCACAGCCGCGATAACCGGCTTGCGCGTGCGGCTGACCCCCTCCCAGGAGGTAATAAAATCGTCGAGATAGACATCAAAATAGCGCTTGTCGCGCATTTCCCTGATGTCAGCCCCGGCAGCAAAGGCCTTCTGCGAGCCGGTCAGGACAACGGCGCCAATTGAGGCGTCGGCCTCAAAATCTGCCAGCGCCCTGTTTAACTCGTCGATGAGGGGCGTCGAAAGGGCATTGAGCGCCTGCGGTCGGTTCAGGGTGATCAGACCGACCGCGCCGTGAACCGCGACGATAATGTTCTCATAGGCCAATTATAATCTCCCCGTCACATTTCCTCAGGTATCATTGCCGCAGGCTCAGAGTAGCGCAAGCCCCATCCAACACACCTGACCCGTTACCCTGTCTCTAAATGGCCATGACGTGCGGCGCAACAATTAACCAAATCTAAGGTTTGCCCGGCAGCGACCCGCATCACCTTGCGGCATGGCACTGAATATGCTAGCCGATACATAGGGTTAGCGCCAGATTGTTGTTTTTGTCGCGTCATGGATCAGTGCAGGAGTTTTTGATGCCAATGTGGTCTCGTCGTTCACGTTCGGGGGTGGTGCGCGAAGGGCGCTCGCAGGCCGATCAGAATTCACGCACTTCATTAGGCGCAGTTTTGCAGCAGGCGGCCTACGAGACCGGCATTATCGAGGTCAATAATCGTGTTGCACACGAGGCTGTCGCCGCAGATGAGCCTGTGCCAACGGCCCCTTCTCGCGGCCCCAATGCTTTCAACCTGCTGGCCCTGCTGGCGGTGATGGTTGTTGGCGGTCTCGGCAGTGCCGCCTTTGTGCTGCGCGGGCGGGCTCCGCCAGCGAACCCTTCTGCGGTGAGTGCGTCCGCCGATCCTTTGGCGGCTGAAGCTGCTGATGCCAAGCCCGCCGCAGCGACCCTGCCCTCGCTCTCCAGCAATGCCGTCGGTTGGTCGAAGGCGCAAGCCAATGTTGTGGCGCAGCAAGCACCGACACCTCCCGCCGCCGCAGCGCCGCCCGCAGCCCAGGCCCCTGGCACCGCATCACAGAGCGCCACCGGCGGGGCAAATCCGGCGAGCGCCTCCGCCCCAGCCGCGCCAGCGGCTGCCGCCACGGCCCAGACACTCACCTTCGGCATGGTCGCGCCGTTTTCCGGGCCTTCGCGTTCGCTCGGGCGCGAGATGAAAATCGGCATTGAAAGTGCTTTTGATCAGGTCGATGCCGTGGGCGGCATTCATGGTTACAAGCTGCAGCTAGCGGTTGCCGACGATGGCTACCAGCCCTCGCGCACCGCTGCGGCCATGGAGCAACTCATTGACGTCAATAAGGTGTTCGGTTTCATCGGCAATGTCGGCACGCCGACGGCGGCTGTAGCTTTGCCACTCGCCCTCAAGGCCGGCAAGTTGTTTTTCGGCGCCTTTACCGGCGCGGCCCTGCTGCGCAATGATCCGCCCGACCGGTTTGTCTTCAATTATCGCGCCAGTTATGCCGAAGAAACCGCGGCTACCGTGAATTATCTTTTGAAGGTGCGGCGGCTCAAACCCAACCAGATCGCCGTTTTTGCCCAGGATGATGGTTATGGTGACGCGGGTTATGCCGGGGTTGCCAAAGCGTTTCGCGCCCTGCCAGGCAATCCGCCACCGCCGCCGCGCTTCAATTACAAGCGCAACACCATTGAGGTCGAGCCTGCTGTCAAGCAATTGCTGGCGGCGCACGGGCGCATCAAAGCGGTGATCATGGTAGCGACCTACCGCGCCGCAGCACGGTTCATTGGCCGTACCAAGGATCATTTCCCCGCCTTGATCTACACCAACGTCTCCTTCGTCGGCTCCACCGCGCTGGCTGATGAATTGATGCTGCTCGGGTCGAAATATGCCGATGGCGTGATAGTCACCCAGGTTGTGCCAGCGGTTGATGCCTATTCGACCCTGATTCTCAAATATAAATCGGCACTCTCGACCTATTTTCCCGGCGAACCTGCCGATTACGTCTCGCTTGAGGGCTACATTGATGCGCAATTGCTGATCCATGGCATCGAGATGGATACGAAGCCAATTACCACCAACAGCCTCGTTACCGCCTTGGAATCAATGCATAATTATGACATGGGGCTTGGGGCGCCGCTGTCCTTCAGCATGGACAACCATCAGGCTTCGCACAAGGTCTGGGGTACGCAGATCGACAAGCTTGGCAAGTTCCGCGCCATTGATCTGAACTAGCGATATCCCACGCAACACCCAGCAGATTGGCAATCCAAAAGGTGCATCACCCTGAGCCGTAATGCCGCATTTGTGCCACAATCTGGCCCGCTCAGTGCGCTATGGAAGAAGCCGAATAGCTCGAAAAACTCCCGGAACACCGGCCTTTGCGCGTTTTGATGCGACAAGGAGACACATCGGACAAATGTTGAAAATAGGTCTTGCTTTTTGTGCAGCGCAAGAGCATATTGTTGCGGTGCAGTAACGCTGTTACTGCCGATGCCCTCCTTGGGCGTTTCCTCCCTAGACTTGGGCCGCGTGGCGAGCGGCCTCTTTTTTTGCCTATTCGGCAGCGCGGCGGGGACGCATAAGCTCAGTTTGCGATAGTGCATTGATTTTATTATACAAACCGCCCAAATCGCCCTTGATGCGATCATAGCCCGGCAGCCGGACGAAGGTGATTTCGTTCATATAGAGCGCGCGATTGACCTCAATTTGCACCGCATGCACCTGGCCATAGGGGTTGCCATAATGCTCGGTGATGTAGCCCCCTGCATAGGGTTTGTTGCGCTGCACCATGTAACCAGCGGCGCGCAGATAGGTTTCGATGCTTTCAACCAGGCGCGGATCGCAGCTTGAGCCAAAGCGGTCGCCAATGACAAAATCGGCGCGCATCGGCTCCTCACGGTTGGCGACCCCCGCCATGGTCGAGGGCATGGAATGCGCGTCAATCAGGATGCAATGGCCAAAGGCCTCGCGGGTGCTGGCAATCAGCGCCGCAAGTCTGGCATGATAGGGCAAATAACAACGCTCGAGGCGATCCAGCGCTTCGCGCACAGCCAGTCGCTCACCATAGAGTTCCTGACCATCGCCGGCGAGGCGGGGCAGCGTCCCAAGGCCGCCCGCGACACTCAGCGAGCGGGTGTTGGCACCGGGCGGCAGACGTCCATCAAACATGCGCGGGTCAAGCTCCAGCGGTTCACGGTTGACGTCAACGAAAACGCGCGGAAACAAAGCTCTGATGAGGGGAGCGCCAAGAGATGGCGCGGCACTGAAGAGATCATCGACAAAGGCATCCTCGGAGCGACGCAAGGAGGCGGTGTCCAATTTGACCTGGCGCAGAAACGATGGTGGATAGATCCGTCCCGAATGGGGTGAACTGATCACCAGTGGGCTGGTTCCGGTCGTCGGCCACGCGATGTCAACGCCGTCGCCACCCGGCAATTCGGCGACAAGGATGCCATCGCCGGGCAGTGTCACGAACGTGGCAGTCTGGCCGCCGCGGCCGCCAGCGTGTGGATGGGGGCGTAAT
>DAICZI010000246.1 GCA_027311205.1 Beijerinckiaceae bacterium
TCGTCAGGTTGCTCGCTTCAGACACGCGGTAATGCGGAATGGCGGCGTGCGGCCCGGCGGCGGAAATGGTCGGAAAGGAAATATCCCTGAGACGACCGGTCTTGCGGCGGCTGGCCTCCAATGCCCTGGCGGCGTCAATTTCGGTGAGCGAGCCGGAGCGAACGGCCTTGTCGAACCAGCACAGGAAATGCACCATGGCGACGCCATCGCGCCGGTGAGCGCGCCTCATGCCAGCGAGTTCGGCCTGTGTCTTGGTGGCTTTGAGCAATGTGACCGGGTCCTGGCCGACATCGGCCTTGCCCCCCACGCCTTGAAAGGCCGACACCAGCGCCTCTGCCGCTGTAGCGCTGTCAAACCGCAGCGCTGCTTCCTGCTCGCCAGCCTGTTGCAGCAGCGCGGGCAGGGCGGAAGGCGGGGCGATATCTACCAGGCCGTGCAGGGCGCGGGTCAGCGCCGGGCTCACTTTGGCGGCCTCGCAAAACAGCGTCGGCCGACCGGTAGGAGGTATGTGGGCATAGGCCAGCGCCAGCGGCGTATGGGCGACATCGGCGCCGCGCAAATTGAAGGCCCAGCAGAGATTATGCGGATCGCTGATGATCAGCGAGGTTGCATCCGGCAGGCCGGCGCGAATGATCTTCAGCTTTTGCGGCACGCTGAGCCCCGCCAGACGGGCGGGTTGCGGCACCATCATGCCCGCGGGCGCGGCGGGGCGGTCTTTCCAGAGCGCATCGAGCGGGTTGGGGGTCAGCGCCACCAGTTGCGCCTTAGCCTTCTTGACAGCGGCTTCGAGGCGTTTGACCTGTCCGCTGGTGTGCAGCCACGGATCATAGCCAAAGCGAGCACCCTCGGTGAGATGGGCGCTCAGCCAGGCTTCCGGCGAAATCTCGGCGAGCTTTTGGGGGGCGAACAGACTGATATCGACATCATCGACGACTTGCAGCGTATAGCGGCCATCGACAAAAATTGCCGCCTTGTCGGAAAGCACGATGGCGGTTCCAGCCGAGCCGGCAAAACCAGTGAGCCATGCCAGACGCTCTTCGCAGGCCGGGACATATTCGTTCTGGTGCTCGTCGGCACGCGGAATGATGAAACCATCAACCCCCAGCGCCTTGAGCCGCTTCCGCAGGCCGGCAAGGCGCGGCGCAGCGGCGACAGGGTCGCGGTGATCGGAAAAATCCTGAAACTGGCGGGGCGTGATGTGCTGTGATGACATGACGAGGGACCTGCGCTAGTTCAAAGCCCGATGCAAGAGCAGCGTCACCCAGCCCTCGACATCATGACGTTTCGCACAATAGAACCCCTGCAGGCGGAAAGCGCTGAGCACGCCTCCGACATCGCCCGCCAGCAGGCCGGAAACTATGATCTGGCCGTGCGGCGCGCTGACCAGAGCAAGGTTTGCCGCCATCCGCCGCAGAGGCGCCGCGAGAATATTGGCAAAGATCAGGTCATAGGGCGCAGCGCGGCGCATGGCCGGATGGTTGACGCCAGGTGCTGCGACCACCCGCAGCCACGGATGCACGCCGTTGAGACGTGCATTGCCCTGCGCCACCAGCGCCGCCACGCGATCAATATCGCCCGCCGTAATAGTCTGGCGCAGCACCCTGGCACTCGCAATGGCCAGCACGCCGGTGCCGGTGCCCACATCCAGCACATGGCGCGGGCGGCGGGTTTTCAGAATTTGGTCAAACATCAACAGGCAGCCGCGTGTGGTGCCGTGGTGGCCGGTGCCAAACGCCAAAGCCGCCTCGATCTCGATGGAAACATCATGATTCCGACGCTGGGCGCGATCATGGCCGCCATGCAGCAGGAACCGTCCGGCGCGCACCGGGGCCAGCCCTTCCAGCGCTTTGGCCACCCAGTCAGACGCCTCCACATCGGTGAGTTCGGCCCGTGCGGCGCGTTCGCGCCCAAGCCGGGCCTCGAGAAATTGGCGGGCCAGCGCCAGCCCGGCGGTATCCTCAAGGCAAAATTCCAGCACCCATTGGCCTGGTCGCCATGTCGGCGTCGGCGTTGCCAGTTCGTAGCAGCCCAGGGCCATTGGTGCCAATTCCATCAGCGCGTCGGCCTCGCGCGCCAAAGCCATGCCCTCAAGCTCATCGGTTTCGATCCGCAGCACCAGCGTGCGCGGCATGTCGGCTGGATCGGTCGGCGAGGTTGCATTCATGGTGCGGCGATAGCAGTGATTGGCGGCCCTGTCACCAGCGCCACAGGACCAGCGCCACAGGCTCGCCTGAAGGGCGACAATGGTCTATGCCTGGGCTTCATTTCATGCGCTTTGGCGCAACCTCCGGCAGAGTTGGATGCAGGCCATGATGCTTCGATTTTATACGCTTGATGTCTTCACCAAACACCGCTTTGCCGGCAATCCGCTGGCCGTGGCGCTGGAGGCTGACGGCCTGTCTGACGCGTCGATGCAGGCCATAGCCCGCGAATTCAACCTGTCGGAAACCGTCTTTGTCGTTGAGCCGCGCGATTCGGTGAACACGGCAAAATTACGGATTTTCACGCCTGACCGCGAACTGGCCTTTGCCGGCCACCCCACCATCGGCGCAGCGGCGCTGATCGCCCATCTGCGCGCGCCTGACATGATCAAGGGGCGCGAACTCGCGCTGGTGATGGAGGAGGGGGTGGGGCCGGTTGCCTGCGCCGTGTGGCAGGACAAGGCCCCCAACAAGGCCGATGTGCTGCGCGCCAGATTTGAGCTGCCGCAGGAACCGGTGCAATACGAGGCGGCGCTTGACCTGGGCAAAATTGCCGCAGCGCTGGGGCTGGAAGCCGCCGACATCGGTTTCGCCACACATGTTCCAGGGCTCTGGTCGGCGGGCAACCCCGTGGTTTTCGTGCCGGTGCGTCATGCCGGTTTGCTGGCAGGACTGGAGCCTGCGCGCGGCCTTTGGGATGAGGCTTTTGGGGTCGCCAAGGGTCTCGCCTTCGTCTATGCGCCGGATGCGCCTGCCGATGTCCCAGGCTACTCCGATGTGCAAAGCTACAAGGCCCGCATGTGGTTCACCTCACCGGAAATGCGCGAAGACCCTGCCACAGGCTCTGCTGCTGCCGCTTTTGCCGGCGTGATGATGCGTTTTGAGAGCTGGCAGGACGGCACGCATCTGGTGCGCATCCTGCAAGGCGAGCACATGGGCCGCGCCAGCGAGATCATCGTCGGGCTGGAGATCGAGGGCGGCGCACTGACCGGTGCCAGCATTTCGGGGGCCGCCGTCATCATTTCCAGCGGCGAGATCAGGCTTTGATCAGATCGTTGAAGGATAGCCGTATTTGATTTCCGAGGCCCGAATCATCGCTTGCGATTTCGCATCATTGCCGCGCGCGCAAACTGCTGCGGCACGGTCAATTTCGCGGTAAATGGTCTTCGATACCTGCTTGTTGACCTGGCCGATATGCACATCATTGTCGATCACCGCACGATAACGGGCGACGCGGACGTTGCAGCCCTTGCCATGCGGCAGGCTATAGCCATGCGGGGTGAATTCCAACGATGCAAAGCCAGGAGCACCGGTAGAGGGCGAGGTTGTGTTGCATCCGGCCAGCAGCAAGGCGCTGCCAGCCAAAGCGCCAAGGACGAGAATGCGGCGGGGTGAAAAGCGATGATCCGGCATGGAAAGAGTCTCGAGTGGACAAAAGGGCGAGGCAGTTGCACACACATGACGCAATGCTGACATGCCATGTGATTGATAATCAAAATTCAGCCCAAGGCAAGCTTAGAGACTCTGGCTCGCCACAGTGAAAAGCTGCGTGACCTCAGGCGCCAGCGAAGCCACC
>DAICZI010000247.1 GCA_027311205.1 Beijerinckiaceae bacterium
TTCTGGCGCTGTATGAGGAAGGCCGCGATGACGAGGGCGATGATGAAGCAGCCCGCCTGGCCGCCATGGCAGCGGGCGATACGCCGACCCGCGAGCGCATCGCCATCGACCAGCATTTCACCGAGCCGCCGCCGCGTTTCAGCGAGGCTTCGCTGGTCAAACGCATGGAAGAACTCTGTATTGGCCGCCCCTCGCCCTATGCCTCGACTCTGGCCGTGCTGCGCGACCGCGAATATGTAAAGCTCGAAAAAAAGCGGCTGGTGCCCGAGGACAAAGGCCGCATTGTCACAAGCTTTCTTGAAAGCTTTTTTGCCCGTTATGTCAGCTTTGACTTCACCGCCGGGCTGGAGGAGCAGCTTGATCGGGTCTCCAATGACGAAATCAACTGGAAAGTTGTTCTGCGCGATTTCTGGAAGGATTTCTCGGCGGCCATTGGCGAAACCAAAGACCTGCGCACCACGCAGGTGCTCGACCATTTGAACGAGAGCCTTGCCGCGCATATTTTCCCGCAGCGCGCCGATGGCAGTGATCCACGCCTCTGCCCCTCGTGCAACAAGGGGCAATTATCGCTGAAACTGAGCAAATATGGCGCTTTTGTCGGCTGCTCGAATTATCCCGAATGCAAATACACCCGCCAGCTTTCGGTGAAGGACGGCGAGGCCGACGGCTCCGATCCGGCAAACCGCCCCGGCGTCACCGTGCTCGGCCAGGACCCGGATACCGGCGATCAGATCAGCCTGCGCGATGGCCGGTTTGGCGTCTATGTGCAGCAGGGCGAGGGCGAAAAGCCCAAACGCTCGTCATTGCCCAAGGGCATGGCGGCGAGCGACGTCACCTTGCCGATTGCCATCAGCCTGTTGCAATTGCCGCGCGAGGTGGCCCGCCATCCGGTCAGCAAGGAGCCGATTGTCGCCGGCATCGGGCGCTATGGCGCCTATGTGCAGCACGCCAAAACCTATGCCAATCTCGGCCGCGACGACAACGTGCTGGAGATTGGCGCGAACCGGGCGATTGACCTGATTGTCGCCAAGGAAAGCGGTGTCTCCAGCCGCTTTGGCGGCGGTGCGACGGCCGGCAGGGTCATCGGCCCGCATCCCGATGGCGGCGATATCACCGTGAAATCGGGGCGTTTTGGGCCTTATGTCAATCACGGCAAAATCAACGCGACGCTACCCAAAGGCACCGATCCCGAGACACTCGATCTTGCCAGCGCCCTCGCCATGCTGAAGGCCAAGGCCGAGGGCGGCGGCGGGGCCTCGGATGGCCGCGTGCTTGGCAACCACCCCTCAGGCGGCGCGATCACGCTGCGCGATGGCCGCTATGGCGCTTATGTCAGCCACGGCAAGACCAACGCAACTTTGCCCAAAGGCAGCAAGCTCGAAGACCTCAATTTAGCGGAAGCCATCGAACTGATCGACAACAAGGCAGGCTCCGCCCCGCCCGCCAGAACAAAGGCGGCCAGGCCCAAAGCCGCCGCCAGCAAGGCCAAGCGCCCGGCAGCAGCCAAAGCCACACCCAAGAAGGCAGCAAAAAAGGGGTGACAAAAAAACGGGTGAATGGCGGGAAAGCAACACCACCCCTCAATAGGGCGACGTGAACACCCGCTCGGGATGCAGCGCGCCCTGCTCTACCGAGCCTATGGCAATGGCAACGCCGCCGCACGATGCCCAGATCAACCCTTCGCTCGGCGCATCGCGGCCGCGCAGGATCAGCGACTGGCCGCGCCGCAATTGCGCGGCACCCTGCCGGTCGATCATGACGCACGGCACCTCGGTGAGCCAGGCATCAAGCGGGCGCATCAGGGCCATGCCGTCCTGCTCCAGCGCTTCCATGGTGACGGCGTCGCGCTCCAGGAACGGCCCGACGCGGGTGCGCCGCAGCTTGATGACATGGCCAAAACACCCCAAGGCCCGGCCAAGATCGCGCGCGATGGCTCGCACATAGGTGCCCTTGCCGCATTCGGCCTCCAGCGTCGCGCTGTCGGCATCTGCGGCGACCAGACGCAGCGCGTGGACGGTCACCTGCCGCGGCGGCATATCCAGCACCGCGCCGCCCCGGGCGAGATCATAGGCACGCTCGCCGCCAATCTTGATGGCCGAATAGGCTGGCGGAATCTGGGTAATTTCGCCAATGAAGCCCGGCAGCAGCGCCTCGATATCCTGCGGAGCCGGCCGCAGCCCCGACGTCGCCGTCACCTGGCCCTCGGCATCATCGCTGTCGGTTTCCGCCCCCCAGGCGATGGTGAAGCGGTAGGCCTTTTCGCCATCCTGCACAAAAGGCACGGTTTTGGTCGCCTCGCCAAAGGCGACAGGCAAAATCCCGGTGGCCAGCGGATCAAGCGTGCCCGCATGGCCAGCCTTTTTGGCATTCATCAGGAATTTCAACCGCGACACGGCGGAGGTCGAGGTGGTGAAGGCGGGCTTGTCCAGGACGACCCAGCCATTGACCTCAACCCTGGTTGAGCGCGGTGCATTCACGGATTTTTATCCTCCAGGTAGTTTTTGTTGTCCAAGGCGTTTTTGCTGTCCAAGTCGCGCAGCACTTTTTCAGAATGCAACAGCGCATCAATGCGCGCTTGCGTAGCAAAACCCTCATCCTGGCGAAAGCGCAGGTCAGGCATGAATTTCAGATTCAAGGCACCGGCAATCGCGCCGCGGATGAATTTGCGGTTGCGCTCCAGCGCCGCCAGCACGGCAGTCGGGTCTTTGCCACCCAGCGGCACGATCAGCACCGTTGCCAGCTTCAGATCGGGTGACATTTTTACGCCCGATACGGTGATGACTTCAGTTTCCAATGCCGGATCGTTGACACCACCGCGCGTCAGCACCTGCGAAACCGCATGGCGAATGAGTTCGGCAACCCGCAACATGCGCTGGCTTGGCGCTGTTTTGCTATTATCTGAACGAGACATGGCTCATGGCGGCGCGCTGCTGCGCCGCCCCTCCTTTTATGGGCAAAGGCCTCTGCAGACGCGCCCCAATTTCGCGCGTCTCACAATTTGCGAGCGATTTCCTCGACCCGGTAACATTCAATGACATCGCCGACGCGCATGTCCTGATAGTTCTCGAAGGCCATGCCGCACTCCTGGCCCGACTGGACGTCCTTGACCTCGTCCTTGAAGCGCTTGAGCGTCGAGAGCTTGCCCTCGTGCACGACAACATTGTCGCGGATGAGGCGCACATGCTGGCCACGCTCGACCACGCCATCGGTGACGCGGCAACCGGCGACCTTGCCCACTTTGGAAATGTTGAACACTTCCTGAATCTGGGCATTGCCCAGCATGGTTTCGCGCCGGGTCGGGGCCAACATGCCCGACATCGCCGCTTTCACATCATCAATCAAATTATAGATGATGTTGTAATAGCGGATCTCAATGCCCGCCGCCTCGGCGGCCTCGCGTGCTTCCTTGTAGGCGCGCACGTTGAAGCCGATCACCGCCGCCTTGGAAGCCTCAGCCAGCGTGATGTCCGATTCGCTGAGGCCACCGACGCCGACATGCACAACCCGCGCCATCACTTCGTCCGTGCCCAGATTTTCAAGCACCGCGACAATGGCTTCGAGCGAGCCCTGCACGTCAGCCTTGATGACCAGCGGGAACTCCTTGCGCCCGACAGTCTTGATCTGGCTCATCATGTCAGCGAGCGTTGCCCGCACCGTGCCACCGCGCACCGCAAGCTTCTCGCGCTTCTGGCGTTCACGGTAATCGGTGATTTCACGGGCGCGGCTTTCGGATGTCACCACTGCGACACGATCACCGGCTTCC
>DAICZI010000248.1 GCA_027311205.1 Beijerinckiaceae bacterium
ATCCTGACCGTATTGGCCTGACCAAGCCCGTGGCTGTCGGCATTTGCGGCGATGCCAAAATGGTGGCCGAAAGCATCCTGGCGCAACTATCGCCCGCCGCCGGCAATCATGGACGTGAGGCGCGCAAGGCATTGATTCACCAAAGTAAATCAGCATGGTTGCAAATGCTTTCGAGCCTCGATCATGAGTCAGATGATCCGGGTACATCCTGGAACAAGGATGCGCGCGAGCGCGACAAGGACAGGATGTCGCCGCGTCAGGCGTGGCGCGCCATCCAGGCCGGGCTGCCGCGCGATGCCATCATCTCCAGCGATATTGGCAACAACTGCGCCATTGGCAACGCCTATCCCACGTTCGAGCAGGGGCGAAAATATCTGGCCCCCGGCCTGTTCGGCCCGTGCGGCTATGGCTTCCCCGCGATCATCGGTGCCAAGATCGGCAACCGCGACGTTCCCTGCGTCGGCTTTGCGGGTGACGGCGCTTTCGGCATCTCCATGAGCGAGATGAGCTCGATTGGTCGCGAGGAATGGCCGGCCATCACCATGGTGATTTTCCGCAACTACCAGTGGGGCGCGGAGAAACGCAACACGACGCTCTGGTATGACAACAATTTCGTCGGTACCGAACTCGACCCTCATCTCAGCTACGCGAAGGTTGCCGAGGGTTGTGGCCTCAAGGGGGTAAGTGTGACGACGCAGGCCGCCCTGACCGAAGCGCTCCGCGAAGCCTGCGCAGCGCAGGCCAAGGGGGTCACTACCTTCATCGAAGTAGTTCTGAACCAGGAGCTTGGTGAGCCCTTCCGGCGTGACGCCATGAAAAAGCCTGTCGTCGTCGCGGGCATCAAGCGTGAAGACATGCGCCCGCAAAAGGTGAGCTAAGCGGCCGACAGAAGGCAATTGCAGCTAGCTTTCAATGACAAACAGGCCTGCGGAATGAGGTGATCAATCTAACTCACGCAGCAAATTGCGATTGACGCACGTTCGCAATTGTATCATTATTCAGTAAATATTGAACCACTGGATGGAATTTTGAATGGCAGTGCAGGGAACCAAGGGGCGTCGTGGTCGCCCCGCAAAACCGGAGCGAGGCGCGTCTGCTCTCGTGGAAACCCCGGAAACGGACCTGGTCGGCGGATCGGCTCCGGCAGGGCCGGTCGAGCGCGACAATACGAGTGTTTTCCTGAGATCCTTTGCCGTGCTCGACTATGTCGTGCGTGTCGGTCGCCCTGTATTGGCCGCTGATATTGCCAGCCATCTCGGCCTGCCAAAGCCCACGGTGTATCGCATGATCGAGCAGTTCGAGTCGGAGGGCTTCCTGTATCGCCCCTTCTTGAACCGGCATGTTGCTGTTGGTCCGCGTCTTGCAGATTTTGCCTTCGATATTCTTCGCAATTCTGTTCAATACGCGCCTCGTCGGCAAATACTGAACAATTTGGTCACGAAAGTTGGCGAGACCTGCAACATCGGCACGCTTGATGGCAGCGAGATCGTGTATTTTGATCGCGTCGAAGCGACGCACTGGCCGCTGCGGCTGCATTTCCACATCGGCTCAAAAGTCCCGCTCCATTGCACCGCGATCGGCAAGCTTTTTCTCGCCTACCTGCCGGAATCAAAAAGCGCTGCCTTGTTGGAGCATATCGAGCTGACGCCTTTTACCAATGCCACAATCACCACGATGTCCGGGTTGCACGCGGAGCTTGACCGTGTGCGCACTGACGGACTTTCGGTCGATCGCGAAGAATATATCGCAGGCGTTGTTTGCATCGCCGCGCCAATATTTAACGCGAGGCAAGAGATTACTGCGGGCATAGCCATTCAGGCTCCAGCGGCACGGATGCCGGTTTCGGACGCCTATCGCTACAGCGCCGCCTTGCAGAGCGCGGCCCGCGCCCTTTGTGAGGCCATGCCCAAATGAAATGAAAGATTTGCGAAGGCGCAAAAGCAAAAATTGTATGAAGAGGACGGTTTCTGTCAATGACGAAGACGATTCCAATCCCAGGCTCTGCGCGTGTGTCGCCGCCCGTCGGTTCGATGCTCTCGTCCGCGATTCCGGAAATAGATCTTCATCCGCGTAGTTCTGCGGTGGCAAAGCCGCAAGGTTCGGCCCCCAACAGCTATCTGTGCCCGCTTGACCTGCTGACTCGCGCTCTCAAGCGCGGCCCCGCTGCCATGGCCGTTGCGGCAGCCCATGCGCCCGATGTGCTGAAAAGCATTTGCCTTGCCGCCACTTTCGGTCTTGTAGAGCCCATCCTCGTCGGTGATCCTGAGCTTATCAGGAGCGAGCTGCGCAAGCAGGAGTTCCAGCCAGAGTTTCGTATCGTGCCCGCGACAACGGAGGAAGACGCCGCCCGCCTCGCCGTCGATCTGGTCACATCTGGTGCCGCGCAAATGCTCATGAAGGGACATCTTCATACTGACGTGCTGATGCGTGCAGTCCTCGATCGCACCCATGGCCTGCGGCGGCATGGAAGCCGGCTGAGCCATACCTTTGTCATGCGCTGGGCTAATGCGCCGCGGGACCTGCTGATTACGGATGCTGCACTGAACGTTGCCCCTGATCCAGAAACCACCCTCCATATCGTTCGTCACGCGATTGATGTCGCGAAAACCATGGGGATCGCTTCGCCGCGCATCGCCATGTTATCGGCGAGCGAGGTTGCCAATGCGTCGATGCCGACTTCGGTCGCCGCCGGCGTTTTCGCGCAATCGTTCCGCGCCGAGGCGGTGGCCTGCGGCTGCTCCATCACCGGCCCGCTGGCGCTCGACCTCGCCCTGTCCCCTGCAGCGGCGGCCCTCAAGGGCATGGCAGACGATGATGTGGCGGGGCGTGCTGATATCCTCGTTGTCCCCAATATCGAAACCGGCAATGCCCTGTTCAAGGCGCTGGTGCATTTGCAGCATGCAACTGCCATTGGCGTCGTGCTCGGGGCCAGCGTGCCGATCGTGCTGACCTCCCGTGCCGATCCGATCGAGGCCAGGCTCGCCTCCATTGCCTTGGCGCGCCTTCTCATTCCACCCCCCAAAGCTAATTGACGAGCCGCAAGAAACTGCTTCCACGGAGCAAAACGAACCAATGTATCAATCAAATCTGTCCCCAGAAAAGGCCGCTGCCGCTGCCATCGTCGAACCGATCATTGCCCGCGCCCGTGCTGCCCAGGCACAGATCGCCGAGGCCGATCAGGCGCGAACTGACGAAATGGTCATTGCGCTGGCCTGGTCGCTCTACCGCATCGACCGCGCTGAAGCGCTCGCGGTCATGGCCGTTCAGGACACCGGACTTGGCAACGCCCGCGACAAAGTGACAAAGAACCAACGCAATACCTTCGGAACGCTGCGCGACTTGCTGCGCGCGAAAACAGTTGGCGTGATCGAGGAAGACAAGGCGCGCGGCCTGGTCAAATTTGCCAAGCCGATGGGCGTGATCGGTGCGGTGACGCCCTCGACAAATCCATCGGCCACAGCCGTCAACAAGGCGATGATGGCGCTGAAGGGCCGCAACGCCATTGTGATCGCACCATCGCCGGCCGGCGTCAAAACTACCACCGCCACTGTCGAGGGGATGCGGGCGGAACTCAGCCGGATAGGTGCCCCGGCCTATCTCGTGCAGATTCTGCCGCCGCCAGCAACAAAACAGACAACACAAGCGCTGATGGAAGCCGCCGATCTGGTTGTGATCACCGGCTCCCAGGACAATGTCCGGCGTGGTTATCGCAGCGGCACCCCGGCCATTGGAGTGGGCACTGGCAATGTT
>DAICZI010000249.1 GCA_027311205.1 Beijerinckiaceae bacterium
GAGTGCGACGCTCGGCCTTGAATGTCACGCTGGTCACGGGCTTGATTATGACATGGCTCGCCGCATTGCGACGCTGCCCGAAATTGTCGAACTCAACATTGGACATTTTTTGATTGGCGAGGCGATTTTTGTCGGGCTGGAGGCGTCGATCAAAACCATGCGCGCCGCCATGGACGAGGGGCGCAGCGTGGCATGATCATCGGCATCGGCAACGATCTTTGCGACATGACCCGCATCGAAGCGACGCTGAAGCGCTTTGACGGGCGCTTTGTCCAGCGCTGTTTCACGCCCATCGAACGCGCCCGGTCCGAGCGGCGCGCTGATCGTGTGGCGTCCTATGCCAAACGTTTTGCGGCCAAGGAAGCCTGCGCCAAGGCTCTCGGCACCGGCTTGCGGCGCGGCGTCTTCTGGCGAGACATGGGCGTTGTCAATCTGCCTTCCGGCCAGCCGACCCTGCACCTCACCGGCGGCGCGGCCTTGCGACTACAGGCCTTGACCCCGGCTGGCCATGAAGCCCTGATCCACCTGACCATGACCGACGAGCCGCCGATGGCCGCCGCGATGGTGGTGATCGAAGCGCGGCCTCTGGCTAGCAAAATGAGCCAGAGCTGATGGTTGGGGCTGGCACCGACCACACCAAACCGCGTCTTGAGGGTGGCCCGGCTATTATCCTGGTGCGCCCGCAACTGGCGGTCAATATAGGCATGTGTGCGCGCGCCATGGCGAATTTTGGCCTCTCGGATTTGCGCCTAGTCGCCCCGCGCGAAGGCTGGCCGCAGCAAAGGGGCCTGCGCAAGGGTGCTTTTGCCGCAGCCTCCGGTGCGGCCTTCATTCTGGAAGGCGCGAAGCTCTATGATGATGTGCGAAGCGCCATCGCCGATCTGCATTATGTTTATGCCACCACGGCGCGTGAGCGCGGGCAGGGCAAGCCGGTGCTGGGGCCGGAAGCCGCGATGGCTTCGGCTTTTGAGAAGGTCGGGGCTGGCCATCGTTATGGCATCTTGTTCGGGCCGGAACGCACCGGGCTCGAAAATGACGAAGTGACGCTGGCAGATGCCATCGTCACCTTTCCGGTCAATCCCGCCTATGCTTCGCTCAATCTGGCGCAGGCCGTGTTGCTGACCGGCTATGAATGGATGCGGGCCAGCAAGGGCGTCGCTCCGCCATTTCAGCCGATCGCCCAGTCTCCGCCGGCCGACCGGGATTCAGTGCTGTCGTTTTTCGATTATCTTGAAGGCGAGCTTGATCGCACCGGCTTTTTTCGTCCACCTGGAAAGCAGCCGGTGATGCGCCGCAATATGCGCAATATATTCCATCGCATCGGCTTGACCCAGCAGGATGTGCGCACCTTGCGGGGGGCAATTGTGCGCTTGGTGCAGGGGCCAAGGCTCAAAGGGCGCAAGGACGAGGCAAAAGATGTCTGAACCGGCTCGAATTCTGGTGTTTGATTCGGGGCTTGGTGGCCTCACCGTGTTCAAGGAAATCCGCCGCCTGCGCCCCGAAGCGCGCTTCACTTATTGCGCTGATGACGCGGTGTTTCCCTATGGCGGGCTGGCACCGGAGATTGTCGTGGGGCGGGTAAGCGATGTGCTGGATGCGCAATTCAGGCTGGCAAAACCGGATGTTGTGGTGATTGCCTGCAACACAGCTTCAACGCTGGTGCTGGGGCCGCTGCGCGCGCATTGGCCGGATATCCCCTTCGTTGGCACGGTGCCAGCCATCAAGCCCGCCGCCGAAGCCAGCCACTCGCGCATGATCTCGGTGCTGGCGACGCCCGGCACGGTGGCGCGTGATTACACGGCGGCGCTGGTGCGCGATTATGGCGGCGATTGCGCGGTTAACTTGGTGGGTTCAGCGCGTCTGGCCTCGCTGGCCGAAGCGTTTTTGCGCGGGTTGAAAGTGCCTGATGCTGAAATTTCCGCCGAAATTGCCCCTGCGTTTGTGACCGGCCCCAGTGGCCGCACCGATGTCGTGGTGCTGGCGTGCACGCATTATCCGCTGCTGATGTCGCAATTGCGCCGGGTCGCGCCCTGGGAGGTGAAATGGATTGATCCGGCCGCTGCCATCGCGCGCCGGGTGGATCATCTGCTTAGCAAGGCGGGCTTTGCGGCTGGCGGGGTGGCCTCTGGCCAGGGTCAGGCCTGCTTCACCTCCGGCGCCGCGCCCAATTCTGCCTTGTCCACCGCCCTTGCGGCCTATGGCCTGCGCAGGGTTGAATGGGCCTTGGCACCAACAAAACTCAATGCCTAGCCGTTTTACGAGAGGATAGCACCATGACCCAAGCATCATCGACTCAAGCATCATCCCTGACCAACCGCCGCGTTGTTCTGGCTTCGCGGCCAACAACTGTTGCTGGCCCGGAGAATTTCCGGATCGAGGATGTTGCCGTGCCTGTTCCGGGTGCGGATGAAGTGCTGGTGCGCCATCTCTGGCTGTCGCTGGATCCTTACATGCGCGGGCGGATGAATGATGCGCGCTCCTATACCGCGCCGCAAAAGCTTCATGAGGTGATGGTGGGCGGCACCGTCGGTGAGGTCGTCGCCTCCAACAATCCGAAATTTGCCAAGGGCGATCATGTTGTCGGCATGGGCGGCTGGCAATTGTTCAGCATCTCGAATGGCCGGGACATTCAGAAGGTCGCGGTCTCCGGGCTGCCTTTGCAGGCATGGCTGGGCCCGGTCGGGATGCCGGGCGTCACCGCCTGGTATGGCGTCAACAAGATCATCGCGCCCAAGCCGGGCGAAACGCTGGTGGTGTCGGCGGCCACCGGTGCCGTCGGCACGGTCGTCGGCCATCTGGCGAAAAAGGCGGGGGCGCGGGCGGTCGGCATTGCCGGCGGCCCGGAAAAATGCGCCTTTGCGGTCAAGGAGCTGGGTTTTGATGCCTGCATTGATCACCGCGCCGTTGATTTTGCCGAGGCCTTCAAGAAGGCGCTGCCGAACGGCATTGATGGCGTGTTCGAGAATGTCGGCGGACTGCCTTTGCAGCTTTGCATGCGCCGCCTCAACCCGTTTGCGCGCCTCGCCATCTGCGGGCTGGTCGCCTCGCGCTATGATGGCACGCCGTCGTCCATTCCGGACATTTCGCCCATGTTGTCCATGCGCGCGAAAATGGAAGGGTTTATCGTCTCCGAGCACATGGACGTCTGGCCGCAGGCTTTGAAGGAGTTGGCAGGCGACATCGCCAGCGGCAAGCTGAAATACCGCGAGACCATTGCCGAGGGCCTCGATGCCGCCCCCGCCGCGTTTTTCGGCATGTTGCGCGGCGAGAATTTCGGCAAGCAGTTGGTGCGGCTGGGGTAAGCCGCAGGCCATGACGGCGGGATGAGTGACACGCAAGGGCTGTTGGGGTAAGGCCCTGATAGCCGCCCCGCGTTGGGCGTAGCCCAGCGCGTGCAGGGCCAGCGCTTCGAATTTCGATTTCAATGGAACAAATTCATGTCGATCATCAAATCCGTCCGCGCGCAAATGGTGCCGATCCACCCCGAGGGCTATATTTTCATTGGCATTGCGGTGGTGCTGAGTTTTATCCTGCATTACCTGTGGCCGCCACTGGGCTGGATCGGCGCGATCATCACCTTCTGGGTGATCACGTTTTTCCGGGATCCGGTGCGTGTGACGCCGGTGCGCGAGGGGCTGGTGATTGCTCCCGCCGATGGCATAGTATCTGCCCTTGGCTTTCATGTGCCGCCCAAAGAGCTTGAGCTTGGCGACAAGCCGATGCAGCGCATATCGATTTTCATGAGCG
>DAICZI010000024.1 GCA_027311205.1 Beijerinckiaceae bacterium
CGCCTTGTGCGCGCGTTGATGCAACTCGCCGCCGAAACGCCGTTCGAGCGCATCACCATCACGCAGATTTGCGAGGCAGCAGGCGTGTCGCTCGCCGGGTTCCGAGAGTTTTTTCCCTCCAAGGGTGCGATTCTGGCGGCCTATTCACGCGGCATTGATTTGAAAGTGCTGAACCAGAATGGCCATGATCTTGATGACGAACCCGCCAAGGACCGGTTGTTTGATGTGCTGATGCGTCGCCTTGACGCCATGGCCCCCGATAAAGTGGCGCTGGAATCGATCAGCCGCTGGGCACGGCGCGAGCCGCTCTCGGCTTTGGCGCTCAATCAGGTGGCGCTGAATTCCATGCGCTTCATGCTGGAAACCGCCGGGATTGATACTGAAGGCGGGCTGGGCGCGCTGAAGCTGCAAGGCCTGGTGCTGGCGTGGACCCAGGTGCTGGATGTTTGGTTCAAGGACGACCGGCCGGGCCTCGATGCCACCATGGCGGCGCTGGACAAGGCGCTGGAGCGCGGCGGCAGGCTGGTTAGCCATGCGGAAAACCTCGGCAAGCTCCTGGGTCCGCTGGAATTGATGGGCCGCACGCTGCACAACATGCGCCACGACACGTCCAGCCGCATGCGCGAGCGCTGGCACCCGTCCAAATCCGATGAAGCCGCCGAGACTGGAAGCCAGGAGCGGAATCACCATGAACGGGATCACCATGCCTGATGCTACCGAACTCACCGATTTTGCATCGTTCCTGAAAATCGACATCCGGGTTGGCACGATCATTGGCGTCGAGCCGTTTCCGCAGGCGCGCAAACCTGCCTACAAGCTGACGATTGATTTTGGGCCGCATCTTGGAACCCGGCGTTCGTCGGCCCAGGTCACCGGCCACTATGCGCCCGAAACCTTGCTGGGACGACAGGTTGCCGCCGTGGTCAATTTCCCGCCCCGGCAGATTGGCCCGTTCATGTCGGAAGTGCTGACGCTCGGTTTTCCGGATGCTGCGGGCGAGGTTGTTCTGATCCAGCCCAGCCAGGCAGTGCCTGATGGTGGCAGGCTGTTTTAACGCAGAACAGGTGCTTCATTTGCCTCTTGCAGCGAGAGGCAATCCGGGCCTAAACTTGGGCCATGGTAGCTGCACTCATCACCCTTCGCCCGGCGAGGCTCAGCGACTGCGACGACATCGCGCAGGTTCATGATGATGCATGGCGCGATGCCTATCGCGGCATTATCCCGGGCAAGGAACTGGAGCGCATGATTTCGCGCCGTGGGCCGCAATGGTGGCAGCAGGCCATCGAGCGGGGCTCGCGGCTGCTGGTGCTGGATTTTGATGATTCGATTGGTGGTTATGCCAGCTATGGCCGTAACCGCGTTCCTCGGCTGCCCTATGCCGGCGAAATCTTCGAATTGTATCTGGCACCGGAATTTCAGGGCGTGGGTTTCGGGCGGCGGCTGTTTCGCGCGGTGCGGCGTGATCTGGCTGAATATGGCCTTGATTCGACACTGGTTTGGGCCCTTGCCGATAATGAGCGGGCGCTGGGTTTTTATCGGCATTTGGGCGGCCAGGTGCTGCATCAGGCCGAAGAAAGATTCGGCAGCGAAACGCGGGCGCGTGTCGCCTTTGGTTTTAGCTGAATTTCACGAGTCCTTAAGTGCTTTGCCCGATGGTCATTGCGCCGCGTGGTGCTTTTGACGCATCTGGGCACGTTGTCTCGCTGGAGCCTGTATCATGAATCTTGAAGCCGTATCCATCGGCAAGAACCCGCCGCACGATGTCAATGTCATCATCGAAGTGCCCATCGGCGGCGAGCCGATCAAATATGAGATGGACAAGGATTCTGGGGCGCTGATGGTTGACCGTTTTCTTTATACGGCCATGCGCTATCCGGGGAATTATGGGTTCATCCCGCATACGCTGTCGGAAGATGGCGATCCCTGCGATGTCATAGTCGCCAACACCCGCGCCATTGTGCCGGGGGCGATCATGAGCTGCCGGATTGTTGGCGTGATGCTGATGGAAGATGAGGCTGGCGGCGATGAAAAGCTGATTGCCGTGCCCTCGGCCAAGCTGACCAAGCGCTACGAGAATGTGCACAATTACACCGATTTGCCGCCGATCACACTGAAGCAGAGCGAGCATTTCTTTGAGCATTACAAGGATCTGGAACCCGGCAAATGGGTCAAGATCAGCCGCTGGGGCGACGCCGCCGAAGCACATCAAATGGTATTGAAAGGCATCGAGCGGGCCAAGGCTGCCAAGCTGCGCTGAGCCAGCCAGACACGTCCGCCTCCAGACACGTCCGCCTCAAGGGCGAGCATATCCGAACCGGAACAATCCAGAGGTTTGCATAAAGCCTCCGGATTGTTTGTTCAGCCGCGCCATGATGGCGCGGGTGCGCCATCAACGGCGTCGATCATCACGCACGCGCCGGCATGGCGGTTTCGACCAGCCGCGCCCAATAGCTCATGCCAAGCGGCGAGATTTCATCGTTGAAATCATAGGCCGGATGGTGCAGTCCGGCGGTATTGCCCGCACCAATGAAGATAAACGCGCCGGGCCGTGCCTCGAGCATGTAGGAAAAATCTTCCGCGCCCATCAGCGGCATGATGTCATCCATCACCCGTTCCTTGCCAGCCACCTGGCGCGCGACGCCGACGGCAAAGTCAGTTGGCGAATCGTGGTTGACGGTAACCGGATAGCCATCGCTGATTTCAACGGTTGCCTTTGCGCCGTGCAGAGCCGCTATGCCCTCGGCAATTTCCTTGACGCGCTTGGCCACGTAAACGCGCGTATCCGCCTTCAGCGTGCGGATCGTGCCACAAAGATGCGCCGTCTGCGGGATGACATTATGCGTGTCGCCAGCCCGGAACATGGTCGTGGAGACCACGCAGGAATCGAGCGGGTCGATGTTGCGCGCTACGATCGTTTGCAACGCCTGCACAATCTGGGAGCCGATGACGATCGGATCAATGGCCTGATGTGGCATGGCGGCATGCGAACCGCGCCCTGTGATGTGAATGTCATAGGTATCGGCGGCGGCCATGATCGGCCCCTTGCGGATGGCGAAGGCCCCCACGGGAAGGCCGGGCGCATTGTGCATGCCAAAAACCTCGGCAATGCCGAAGCGCTCCATCATGCCGTCGTTGACCATTTCCCGGCCCCCGCCGCCGCCCTCTTCGGCAGGCTGGAAAATCACAATCGCCGTGCCGTCAAAATTGCGGGTTTCGGCGAGATAGCGCGCCGCGCCGAGCAGCATGGCGGTGTGGCCATCATGGCCGCAGGCGTGCATTTTGCCGGGGGTTTTCGAGGCGTAGTCAACACCCGTTGTCTCGAGAATCGGCAGCGCGTCCATGTCGGCGCGCAGGCCAATGACTTTTCCTGAGGCAGTTTGTCGGCCCTTGATAACCCCGACGACGCCGGTGCGGCCAATGCCTTCCACCACCTCATCGCAGCCGAAGGAGCGGAGCTTGTCAGCGACAATGCCCGCCGTGCGGTTGACATCAAACAACAGCTCGGGATGCTCGTGCAAATCCCTGCGCCAGGCTTTGACATCATCGGCAAATTCCGCAATCCGATTGATTATCGGCATAGCTGCACCTTTATTTGAGCCACTTGGAAGGACGAAATCCCAAGCGCACAATTGAACAGAGTTTGCCGCCAACTGCAAGCAGCAACACGCCATGGCCATGCTTTTCTGCCTGCTTTAGTCAAACAGGCTGGAAACGCTTTCCTCGCTGGCAATGCGGCTGATGGCTTCGCTGATCAGCTTTGAAATCGACAGGACGCGGATATTGTGCGCCACCCGCACCGCCTCGGTGGCGCTGATCGTGTCAGTGACCACGAGATTTTTCAGTCGCGAGGCGCTGATGCGCGCCACCGCGCCACCCGACAGCACGCCATGCGTGATATAGGCCGAGACATCGAGCGCGCCCGCCGCCAGCAAGGCATCGGCAGCGTTGCAAAGGGTGCCGCCCGAATCGACGATGTCGTCAAGCAGAATGCAGTTCTTGCCGCGCACATCGCCGATGATGTTCATGACTTCGGATTCACCCGCCCGCTCGCGGCGCTTGTCCACAATGGCGAGGGGTGCATCAATGCGCTTGGCAAGCGCCCGTGCCCGCACCACGCCGCCGACATCAGGCGACACCACCATCACCTGACGCAGATCATTATTCTCGCGGACATCGCGCACGATCGCCGGAGCCGAGAACAGATTGTCGGTGGGGATATCAAAAAAGCCCTGAATCTGGTCGGCGTGCAGATCGACCGTGAGAATGCGATCAACGCCCGCGCGGCTGATCAGATTTGCCACCAGCTTGGCCGAGATCGGCGTGCGGGGGCCAGCTTTGCGATCCTGCCTGGCATAACCGAAATAGGGTATGACGGCGGTAATCCGGCGCGCCGAGGCGCGGCGCAGCGCGTCGGTCATGATCAGCAGTTCCATGATGTGATCATTGGTGGGAAACGACGTCGATTGAATGATAAACGTGTCGCGCCCGCGCACATTTTCGAGGATTTCGACAAAAATCTCCATGTCGGCGAAGCGGCGCACATGGCAGCGCGTCAGCGGCTGGCCGAGATGCGCAGCAATGGCTTCAGCCAATGGATGGTTGGAATTGCCCGCAAGAAGCTTCATGTCGCCATTCATCGCCAACGCCTCATACCCACCCTCACGAGGAGCAGGCCAAATGGTTCATATATGAGCGGTGCTTAGCAGGCCCGGTTGCAACGCACAATATGACAAAGTCGTGACGGGCGCGCCGTCCACGGCTAACTGTGTGCCTCATTGCGGGCTGGCCAAAGCGATCTGGTTCAGCGGCGCGCCCGCCATGGCCACTGCGGCTGCCGCAGGTGTTGGCACGGTCTCGCGCTGCACCAGAAACGCCGCCAGGTCATTGGCGGTGCTGTTGGCGAGTGCTGCCAGCGTGGCCTGATCGAGCCCGGTTTTGGCTTCCTGCTGATCCTCGATATGAGTAACGAGCCTGTGTGATGCGTCGTAAACATCGACAACGCTGGTCACTCTGGCGTCATCACTGTCCTGGTCGGTCGAAATATAGCCTTTGGCCAGGAGAGTGTCGGCTGATGCGGCTTGCGCGTTCGCATCGCTCAAAACAATGCCGTGGGCTTTGGCGGCATCGGCGAAAAGGGCTGGGAAGGCGGCGACAGAGCTGCTTGTCGTAAAACTGGCAAGCCCAATGGTCGCGCCATGCGCATCTGCCACAGCTTCAGCCTGGCTCGCCGGCGGGCTACTGGCACCGGCGACCGTCCCCAATGTACCGGTGGCGCATCCGGCCAGCGGCAGGAGCAGCACCGCAAAGCGGATCAGCCCGGCCCATCCGACCGGCTTGATAGGAATTGAAGCCATGAAAACACTCACGAATGATCAGCCCGACAAGTCCGCAACGCGCTAAAGACCGCGCAGCCATGCTGTGGCATCAGGCGCGCGAATGCAAGTTGCATCTGTCGGGGTCAACAGGAAAAACCGGCCCGCAAGGCATGGCGGGTGGCATATTCTGAAAGAAGCATGGCGCTGCGGCCTTGCAGGCCAGGGCTATTTGCGCGATGTTGCGCCCGCTTTGCGCCTTCCGGGAACCGGGCAGGCCGTGTCGGTATTCTGGAGATGGTACGGATGAAAACAGTTCAGCATGTGCGGTTGATGGGTTTGGCAGCCGTGATGGCAGCCACGATGGCGTGGCCAGCGTTGGCGCAGACAGTGGCCACCGTAGATGGCAAGGTTATCACGCAAGATGAGCTCAAGCTCGCTGAAAGCCAGCTTTCCGGGCAGATATCACCGCAATTGCAAGGGCCGGCGCGCGATGCCTATGTGCTGGATTATTTGATTGATTTGCAACTGGTCGCCAACAAGGCTGAGGCCGAAAAGGTGCCGGCCACACCCAAATTCCAGACCGAACTGCATTTGCTGAAAAACAAGCTGCTGATGCAATCGGTGATGGCGGATCTCGCCAAGACCGCCGTGACGCCGGCCGCCATTCAGGCGACCTATGATTCGGTGAAGGCCAAGCAGCCGCCGCAGGAAGAGATCCACGCGCGCCACATCTTGGTGAAGACCGAAGCTGAGGCGGAGGCGGTCGAAAAGCGGCTGAAGGCTGGCGAGGATTTCGTCAAGGTCGCCACCGATGTGTCGATCGACAAAAGCGCGCCGGGTGGCGATCTTGGCTGGTTCACCAAGGACAAGATGGTGCCGGCCTTCTCCGCTGTGGCGTTCAAGCTGAAGCCCGGGGAAGTTTCGGCTCCAGTCCATACGCAGTTTGGCTGGCATGTGATCAAGCTGGAAGGCACGCGCAACAAGCCGTTCCCGCCGCTGGCCCAGGTCAAGGCGCAGGTGAGCAATTTCGTGTTGCAACAGGCACAGGCCAAGATGATCCGCGATCTGCGCAAGAACGCCAAAATCGTCAACAGCCTGCCGACGCCAGCGCCAACGGCCCCGGCAGCGGCACCCGCCGCGACGCCAGCCAAACCGGCTGCACCCACTGCTGCACCGGCTGCACCCGCAGCAAAATAGGCTTTCGCGACTACGTCTTCGCCCTGGCCACACCCAGGGCGAAGCAACCCACTTCGTGAGTTTGCCGCTTTGGCCATGGCCATGCCTGTGAATGACCCACAGGGGTTGGCGGCCTTTGAGCGCGGTCTATTTGGGTCGCGCTGCCTCGGCAGCTTTGCCGAGGGCTTCGGCCATGTGATTGAAGCGGGTCGTGAAACTCCCGACGCCTGAGGTGGCTGAGCGCAGTTCGACGATCAGCCCCTCCATTTCGGCTTGTGGCACCAGCGCTTCGAGCACGTCCCAGCCTTCCCAATCTGGTTTGGCGTCAAAGCCGAGAATTTGGCCGCGCCTTGCCGAAATCAGCGCTGTGGCGCGCGCCATGCCGTCGCTCGGCACGCTGAGGCTTACCGCCAGCACCGGTTCAAGCAGCACCGGATTGGCTTTTGCCAGCCCTTCCTGAACGCCGATTCGGGCCGCGGTGCGAAACGCCATGTCGGAACTGTCGACGGCATGATAGGAACCGTCGGTCAGCGTCACGGCGACATCGACCACCGGAAAGCCAAGCGGCCCCACCTTGAGCGCATCCTGCGCGCCGTGCTCGACACTCTGGAAATATTGCCGGGGCACCGTGCCGCCATGCACGGTTTCGGCGAATTTGAAGCCCTCGCCACGCGCCAGCGGCGTCAAGGTGAGAGCGACGTCGCCAAACTGGCCGTGCCCGCCTGATTGCTTCTTGTGGCGACCGCGCACCGCGACGCTGCTCCGGATGGTCTCCCGATAGGGTACCGCAGCCTTGCGCGTCTCGACATTGACGCCATAACGCGCCGCAAGCCGCTCAATCGTCACACGCAGATGCATGTCGCCCTGTCCGGCCAGCCGCATTTCACCCATGTCGGCATCATTGATATAGCGCAGCGAGGCGTCCTCCTCGCAGAGCTTGGTCATCGCCCCCGACAGGCGCACCTCGTCCTTGCGGTCCTTGACCGCCACGGCCAGCGCATGCACGGGTTCAGCCGGGGCTGCGGTGATCAGCGCCGGGTGCCCGTCCAGTTTGCCCAAAGCAAAGGCCTCGCCATTGGCGACGTGATCGAGCCGCCCGAAAGCCAGCGTATCGCCCTCTTTGGCGACGCTCTGACGAGTGGAAGATGCACCCATCAAGCGGCTGATACCGCCGATACGATCCTCCTCGCCATTGGCGGCCCGCACCGTTGCGCCATCCGCAAACTCGCCGCGCAGCACACGGGCGACGCTGACCTTGCCGCCATGGGCGGTGTGTAGGGTGCGGATCACCTGCGCCAGCGGTGGGCCTTGCGCGGGAATGTGCAGGCGAGCACGGGTGGCCTCAACACCGCTGGTTTCGTGGCGCAGCGCTTTCCACAACCGTGTCACACCATTGCCGCGCTCCGCCGAGCCCACCAGCAGCGGCACGGCATGGCCCTCGCGCAGGTCACGCGCCAGATCATCGAATATCTGGTCGCGGGGCGGTTCGATGTCACTGATCAACTCCTCCATCAGCGCATCATCATAATCGGCGAGCTTTTCCAGCATGGAATAGCGCGCTTCCTTTTCACGCGGCACTTCGCCAGCGGGCACATCGACAATGGATGAGGGGGCGTGCTCGCGATAGACAAAGGCGCGCTCCAGCGCCAGATCAATAAAACCGGTGGCAATGCCATTCTGCCAGATGGGAATCTGGCGCAGCAGCAAGGGCGTGCGCGAGGCTGGTTGCAGCATGGCAAGCGTTTCACGAACCCGCGCAGTGGCTTGGTCGATTTTGTTGAGAAAAAGGATACGCGGCACGCCAACCTCTTCGAGGCTCCGCAGGATCAGTTGCAGCCCAGGAATCTTGCGGGGGTCAGCCTCGCAAACGACGATAACCACATCGCAAATCGGAGCTGCAACCCGCAAGGGGTCAGCAAATTCCACCGAGCCGGGCAGATCGACGAAACAATAACGGTCGCCGAGATATTCAGCCGCCGCAAAATTGGGATCGACGCTCATGGCGTGGGCGCGCGACTCGGCTGAAAAATCGCCCAGACTGGAACCATCACCGACCTTGCCCTGCCGGGCCAGACCGCCGGCCCGCGACAGCAGCGCTTCAAGCAGCGTGGTTTTGCCGCTTTGGAATGGCCCGGCGATGCCGACCAGTCGTGTGCCTTCCACCCGAGTTGAGCCGAACCTGCTTAGAGCTGTCATCGACACTCCCCCTCAACCTGCAGGCGATTGAAGCCTGCGTGACAACAACGTGACACTGGCGCGCCACCAGCGCAAGAGGTTTTGAAATCAGAAGTTTTGGTGCCGAGCCGCGGCTCAGGCAGATTTGGTCGGTCGCAGCGCCAGGGGCGCAGCGGCGCGCCCGGCAGGGTCGCGACCGAAATAGATCCGCAGGGGATTTTCAAAATAGCGGAAACTTCCGATCGCCATCACGGTGGCTAGGCTGATCACCAGGCCGAGGCCGGCGATCAGATCGAGTGGGGTGACATGCGGCAGCCTTTTGAATACAGCCACCATGAACACCAGCAGCAGCATGTGGAGCAGATAAGCCCCATAGGAGGCTTCCCCGAGCTTCTGGCCTACAGGCCCGGCCAAGCGGCTGGCGGGTTGGTGCATTTCGGCTGCGGCAATCAAGAAGATTACACCGGGCGTCAAGGCGACAATCACTAGGGAAGGGGCCTTGATCAGCATCAACCCGATCAGTGCCGCCGCCGCGCCGTGGGCGAGCCACCAGGGCACATTGATCTTGCGGCCTCTGGTCAGGATGGCATGGAGGGCCATGCCTGCCATGAAGCTTGGCACAGCGCGCAAATTGCCAAAATCCGTGGTCGCCCGTGTCCAGGTGCGCATGCCCTCGAGATCGCGCCAGCCGCCCATGAGTGCCGCAAACACGATGGCGAGGGCCAATGTGCCCCAGGGCCCGACGCGCAGCAGCGCAAACAGGAAGATCGGGAACAGCAGATAGACAAATAATTCGGCTGAAATCGACCAGGACGGCGAGTTCAATCCCATATGCGAGGCGAGGCCCCACGCGTGCAGCAACAGGAAATTGGAGGGTGCCAGCGAAAGATCAAACGTGGTGGTGCGGTCAATCTTCAGATGGAAGATCACAATCATCACCGCGATCGCGACAAAAACCAGCGTCATAAGCGCATGCAGCGGATAGACCCGCGCCAGGCGCTTGCGCAGGAAATGGCGCATGTCTGCAAAACTGCTCATCCGCGAGCCATAGGTGTGCATCAGCACGAAGCCGGAAAGCACGAAAAAGAAATCCACAAACAAGTGCATTTTTTCGAAAATGGCCGTCGGGTGGCCCAAAAATGGTTGAATGCTAACTTCAAAGTGAAACAGCATCACGCCAACCGCCGCGATATAGCGGTAGGTATCGAGGACGTGAAACCGCTGCTTGGGCATGATGCGACCTGAGAATTCTTTCAGTCGACAATCTAATACAACGTGTCATGCCCGTGTAGAAAACTCGTTGTTTAGCTTAACGCATGATCCCGGTATGGCCGAGCGAATAACGCCCAGGCTGCGGATAGATCGTCAGCCCATGCGGCATGTGATCGACCGGCATGATGGTGACATGCCCGGTTGTGGTGTCAAAATCATAGACCACATTGTCAAAGCGCCCGGAAATCCACAAATCCTTGCCATCAGCGCTGACATTGCCCATGTCCGGGCTGCCGCCGCCGGGAATCGGCCAATTGGCGACGACCTTGCCGCTGGCAAAATCTATCACCGAGATGGATCCCGGCCCGTGCGGCGCACCATTGACGCAATGTGTACCGCGATTGGTGACGTAAAGCTGTTTGCCATCGCGGCTGGGATAGAGACCGTGGGTTGCTATGCCGGTGGCTATAAAGCCGGTTTCGGTGAAAGTGTCGCCATCGACCAGCGTCACCCCATCCTCCTTCATGTTGGCGACATAAAAGGTCTTGCCATCGGGGCCCAGCCGGATATCCTGCGGCATGCCACCTTTTGCCATGGTGAGAAACCCCATGACCTTGTCGGTGGTCATGTCGATCTTCACCAGCCTGCCGGAAAATTCGCAGGTGAAGATGGCGTAGCGACCGTCAGCCGAAAAATCCGCATGGTTGATGCCGACGCATTGCCGAATATAGAGGGTTTTTTGCAAGGCCATGGTTTGCGGGTCGCGGAATTCCAGTGTGCGGCGGTCTTCTGCCACCACAATCGCCGAAGCGCCATCGGGCGTGAAATAGAGGTTATAGGCGTCATAAACCTCAATTTTGCGGGTCGGCTTGCCGGTCATCGGATCAATGGCAATCAATTCGCCGCGCGCATGGCGGTTACGACGGCTGGCTGTGACCCACAGGGTTTTCAGATCGTAGGATGGCACCACATGCTGCAGGTCACGGCCAAATTTGTAGGTGGCGATGACAGCATGGGTTGCGGGATCGATCTCCCAGAGGTCGCCCGAGCGGATATGTGGCACATAGACCCGCGTGGGCACGCCAGCCAGCACCTCGAGGATCGGCTTCATCCACTTGCGGACATTCGGCTTGGCATATTGGGTGAGGTAGATCGCACTCATCAGGCCCAGCGGGATCGCGACGACCATGGCGATGATCGCGCCGATGAACACCGTGC
>DAICZI010000250.1 GCA_027311205.1 Beijerinckiaceae bacterium
CCATCGTTTCCTGCCATTTTTGCGCGCGGGCTTGCAAGGCGGCATCGGGGCCAACGAGCACGACCGGCATTTGCACATTGCCGGGCACGTTCATCTCGTTGCGCAACGAACGGATTTCCGACACGAGATCGACCACCCAGCCGATTTCATCCTCGGCGCTGGCATTCTCCAGCCCGCTCAGTTCCGGCCATGCGGCCAAGGCCAACACCCCTTCGCCTTGCGGCTTGATCGAGGCCCAGATTTCCTCGGTCAGGAACGGCATGAAGGGGTGAAGCAGCTTCACCGTCTCGCGCAGCAAAAACGCGGTTGTGGCGCGCGCCTCCACCTTGGCCGCGCCATCAGCGCCCTGCAAGACCGGCTTGGCGAGTTCAAGATACCAGTCGCAAAAGACGCCCCAGACGAAGTGATAGGCAGCGCTGGCGGCATCGTTGAAACGATAGGCTTCAATCGCGCCGGTGATGGCGTGGCGGGCTTTGCCAAGTTCGCCCAAGGCCCATTGATTGAGGGTTTCGCGGGCCTGGTGCGGATCAAACCCGGCGGGAACCAGCAAGGCCTCGTTCATCTCGGCAAATCGGGCGGCGTTCCAGAGCTTGGTCGCAAAATTGCGATAGCCTTCCACCCGCGAGGTGGCGAGCTTGATGTCGCGGCCCTGCGCCATGGCGGCGCAGAGCGCGAAGCGCAGCGCGTCGGCCCCATATTGGTCGATGAGGGCGAGCGGGTCGATGACATTGCCCTTCGACTTCGACATTTTCGCGCCCTTCTCGTCGCGCACGAGGGCGTGGATGTAAATATCCTTGAAAGGCACCTCACCCATAAAATGCATGCCCATCATCATCATCCGGGCCACCCAGAAGAAGATAATGTCAAAGCCGGTGACAAGCGTTGATGTAGGGTAATAGCGGGCAACCTCAGGGGTCTCGTCCGGCCAGCCCAGCGTGGAGAACGGCCAGAGCGCGGAGGAAAACCAGGTGTCGAGGACGTCGGGATCGCGCCATATATATTCAGTGGTCGCGGTCATGCCTTCATCGTCGTGCGTCACGGCGTCGTCCATTGCTGCTAATGCTGCTGCGGCGGCGTTTTCTACGACCTTCACTGGGTGCCCGCCCGATTCCTTTTGAACCAGCGCAATCGCCTCTGCCTCAGATGCGCACACAATTACTCTATGCGGCCTTTTATAGGCATCTCCCGCGGCGCTAAATTCGCCGAACTCTATTTTTTCGTAAGTGGTGCGCCCATACCATACTGGTATCTGATGCGCCGACCAGAGCTGGCGGGAGATGCACCAAGGCTGAATGTTGTCCAACCACTCAAAGTAGGTTTTCTCCCAATTCTTCGGGATGAAATTCGTATTCCCCTCGCGCACCGCTTTCAAAGCGGGTTGCGCCAAGATCTTTGCGTCAACATACCATTGGTCAGTCAGATAGGGTTCGATCACCGCGCCGGAGCGGTCGCCATGCGGCACCATATGGGTGTGCGGCTCAATTTTGCTTAGAGATCCCGCATTATACATCAGATCAACGATGGTGACTCGTGCATCAAAGCGGTCACGGTCGTGCATCTGGGGCACATCATCGAGGTGGGCAGACTTTGGAGTTTCCCCGAAAAAAGGCCCGTTACCAACTATCGATAGCCGAGCTTGATCGCTAAAGATGTTGATCTGCGCCAAACCATGCCGCTTACCCACTTCAAAATCGTTGAAATCATGGGCGGGGGTGATTTTTACTGCGCCGGTGCCTTTTTCGGGGTCGGCGTAATCATCGCCCACAATCGGAATGACGCGGCCCACCAGCGGCAGCACGACATTGTGGCCAATCAGGTGTTTCAGCTTCTCGTTTTCAGGGTGCACGGCGACGCCGCTGTCGCCCAGCATGGTTTCTGGCCGGGTCGTTGCCACCTGAATGTAGGTTGTTGCATCATTGGCATCATAGACCACGCCTTGCAGCGGATAGTTGAAATAATAGAGGTGGCCGTTGGGGGTTTTATTCGGCCTCATGTTCATATTAGCGGCATTGAATGGCACGGCATTGCCTTCCGCGTCCTTGTCATCGCGCGACCATTTGAACGAGCCTTTGCACTCGACCTGCACCACTTCCAGATCCGAAATCGCGGTCTGGAAATGCGGGTCCCAATTGACGAGGCGCTTGTCGCGGTAGATCAGGCCCCTTTATGGAGTTGCACGAATACTTTCATCACGGCGCGCTGCATCTGGCCGGTTTCGCCATCGGTGCGGTTGCCCATGGTGAAGCGCTCGCGCGACCAATCGCAGGATGCGCCAAGGCGCTTCAACTGGTTGATGATCGCGCCGCCGCTCTCTTCCTTCCATTGCCAAATTTTTTCCAGAAAAGCCTCGCGCCCCAATGTGCGCCGGTCGGGTTCGCCGCGCTCGGCCAATTGCCGCTCCACCACCATTTGCGTGGCAATGCCAGCGTGGTCGGTGCCGGGCTGCCAGAGCACATCCTTGCCGCGCATCCGCTCGAACCGGCAGAGAATATCCTGCAAGGTATTGTTGAGCGCATGGCCCATGTGCAGGTTGCCGGTGACATTGGGCGGCGGGATGACGATGGTAAAGGGCTCCGCCCCTGCCCGCTCGGGCCGCCCGGCCCTGAACGCCTCCGCTTGCTCCCAAGCGGCCGCCACACGCGCCTCAACGGCGGCGGGATCGAATGTTTTTTCCATCATGATAAAAGCCCTGTAGCGGCGCGCGCAAAAGTTGGCGCCACAAAGCCCAAGCGGAGCGCTTTAGTCAAGAGTTTCGGCAAAGGCGAGTTTTGGCCGCAAATGGATGGAATTTTGGGAATTGAGCGCGGTCGATTTTGTGGTAGGACTTGGGTATGACACTCTTGCGGGTTCACGGATTTTCGATTTCGCTGGACGGCTTCGGCGCTGGCCTCGGCCAAGATCGGGCCAATCCCCTTGGCGTTGGGGGTATGGCGATACACCAATGGATTTTTCCCACCCGAGCGTTTCATCAGATGACCGGTCGAGATGGCGGAACAACCGGGATCGATGACGACTTTTTTGCGCGCGGTTTTGAAAACATTGGCGCCAGCATTTTGGGGCGAAACATGTTCAGCCCGACGCGCGGGGATTGGACAGACGACACGTGGAAAGGTTGGTGGGGGGCGAACCCGCCATTTCACACCCCGGTTTTTATATTAACGCATCATCCGCGTCCCTCCATTGAAATGGAGGGCGGCACCACTTTCCACTTTGTCACCGAAGGGATTCACGTTGCTTTGGAGCGGGCAACAGTGGCGGCCAAGGGTCTTGATGTGCGCCTGAGTGGCGGGGTCGCGACGGTGCGGCAATATCTGAGCGCGCGCCTTGTCGATACGATGCATCTTGCGATATCTCCGGTGTTGCTGGGTTCGGGAGAGCACCTGTTTACTGGCATTGACCTCGTCAAACTCGGCTATCAATGCGAGCGGCATGTGGCGACGCCAAGCGCAACGCATATGATCATTGCCAAACGTTCATAAACCGTCGCGGCTTGCGACAAAGGTTTGTCCAAGCATGTTGCCATCGTCCGGTGCGAGGTTGAAGCGGCCAAAGAGCTTTACGCACCCGACGGCCCCTGGAGCGCCGGAACAATGGAGATGTCATGATGACGACGATCACGCCCTGCTTGTGGTTCAATGGCAATGCTGAGGAAGCGGCGCGATTTTATGTGGCGCTCTTTCCCGATAGCCATGTTGACAAGGTCATGCGTGCGCCCGGCGATTATCCGGCGGGCGCGTCGGGTGATGT
>DAICZI010000251.1 GCA_027311205.1 Beijerinckiaceae bacterium
GCCGAAAAGCGGCGCGCAGACGCGCCGCCCTCCGCGTCACATCACAATGACTTTGCTGCCGAGATTGCAGCGGTTGTAGAGATCCACCACATCGAGATTATGCATGCGGATGCAGCCTGACGACATGGCCTGTCCGATGGATTCAGGCTCGTTGGTGCCGTGTATCCTATAATAGGTGTCGTGGTTGCCTTCCCACAGATAATGGGCGCGGGCGCCAAGCGGGTTGTTGATGCCACCCGGCATGCCCTTGGGGGCAGCATAGGGCTTCAGTTCGGGCTGGCGCGCCACCATTTCAGCCGGCGGAATCCAGCGCGGCCATTCGCGCTTGATGCGCACATCTGCGATGCCTTTCCAGGCAAAGCCGGCGCGACCGACGCCGACGCCATAGCGGATGGCGCGGCCATCGCCCAGCGTCAGATAGAGATAGCGCTGATGCGGATTGACGTAGATGGTGCCGGCCTTCTCGACCGTCGGATAGAGCACGACGCTGCGCAAAAACGCCTTGTTGACACGCTTGAAATCCAGCGGCGGAATCGGATGAATGTCGTTCGGCATCCCGGCATAGACGGCTTTGTCAAACGGGCCGATGCTGGGAATGTTGCCCGCCATGAGATTGGCCGGGCGCAGATCGCGATGGCCAGGTTCAACTTTCGCATCCGGCGAAATGAAATGCGGTTTATAAGGGTCCGTCGATGCGAGCTTGAGCTTATTGCCTGTACTATCGGTGGTGCAACCTGCCAAAGCCGCAGTGCCACCAATTAAAAACCAACGCCTGTCCATAAAAAAACCCCGATTCTTGCCTTCTCGTGGACATTCATCCCAATTATGGTTAGCGGCAAGTTAACTTGGAGTCCTTCCTGCGTTTTTGCACCAAGTGTTGCATTTTCGCATCAGCGCGCCGCACGGGGATGAACCCGGTCTTTTTCAGCTTCGCCTTGTGTTTGCCGTTTGGCTCCACTAGAGCTTCGGCATCGTTAAGGAAAACGGAATGAGCCCCATGACCGAGCCAGCAAAGACCAAATCTGGCATGCCGACCGAGACCAGCCCCGCAGCCGAGGGCGGCGTTCGCGAGCTGATCAAGGTCATTGCTCAGGCTTTGGGCATAGCCCTGGTGGTGCAGACCTTCCTGTTTCAACCCTTTGTCATTCCGTCAGGTTCGATGATTCCAACTTTGCTGGTTGGCGATTATATTTTCATTTCCAAATATTCCTACGGATACTCTGAATATTCTATCCCATTTTTGCCACAGGTTTATAAATTTATTGCAAGTTATTCTTTCGACACGATAAATTATACAACGCCGTTTGATCCGCATTTTTTCAAGGGGCGCTTTTTTGCTGCCCCTCCAAAGCGGGGAGATGTGGTTGTTTTCAAGTTTCCGGGCGACAATGCGACCGACTACATCAAGCGGGTCATCGGCCTGCCAGGTGATACCGTGCAGATGGTGCAGGGCCGCCTCACGATCAACAATGTCACGGTGCCGCGCACGTCGATCACCAGTTTCAAGACGACGGACGCCTATGGCAATACCCAGCCGGTGGCGACCTATCTTGAAACGCTGCCGGGCGGCGTGAAGCATGTCGAAATCCAGCTTAATGGCGACACCGGCATGTATGCCAATACGCAAGCCTTCCATGTGCCGCCGGACGAATATTTCATGATGGGCGACAACCGCGATAATTCCTCCGATTCCCGCGTGCCCCCCAGCGAAGATGGCGTCGGCTTCGTGCCTTTCGACAATCTTGAAGGTCGCGCCCAGATCATCTGGTTCTCGATGCGGCCGCAGGATTCCTTCGTCCAGTTCTGGAAATGGCCGACGAGCATCCGATGGTCGCGGCTGTTCACGCGGATCCGCTGATTTGGCGCGCGTGCCAGACGAATGGGCCGGGCTGCAGCGCTTGCTCGGCCATGATTTTCGTGACGAAGGCTTGATGATGCAGGCACTGACCCATGCCAGTTCCCTGGCAGCAGGCACGTCGCGCGGGGCGAGCTATCAGCGGCTGGAGTTTTTGGGCGACCGGGTGCTCGGTCTGGCCGTCGCGGACATGTTGCGGCGCGAATTTCCGGACAGTGACGAAGGCGAATTATCGCGACGTCTCGCTGAATTGGTGCGGCGCGAAAGCTGCGCTGAAGTGGCGGCAGATTGGCACCTGGGGGATTATGTGCGGCTTGGCGACAGCGAAATCCAGGCCGGCGGGGCGCGCAAGGTGGCAATTCTGGGCGATGTTTGCGAGGCGCTGATTGGCGCGGTGTTTGTCGATGCGGGCTATGAAGCGGCGCAAAGGGTGGTCGCTTCGGCCTGGTTGGCCCGGATGCACGCGCCGCGTCGACCGCTGCGCGATGCCAAGACGCGATTGCAGGAATGGGCGCAGGGTCGCGGCCTCGCCCCGCCGCACTATGTCGAGATCAGCCGGTCTGGGCCGGCACACGCGCCGCATTTCATGCTGGCCGTCGAAGTCGAGGGCCACGAGCCCTTCATGGCCTCCGGTGCCAGCAAGCGCGTTGCGGAACAGGCCGCAGCGAAGGGTTTTCTTGACCGCATGGACAATATCGCCAAAGCGCGGGCGGGCGACAAAAGGAGCGGCGGATGAATGATGATGTGGGCACGTCCTGCGGCTTTGTCGCGCTGATCGGCGCGCCCAATGCCGGCAAATCGACGCTGCTCAACGCGCTGGTCGGTGTCAAAGTCTCGATCGTCTCGCATAAAGTGCAGACGACGCGGATGCTGGTGCGTGGCATTGCCATGGAGGGGGCGGCGCAGATCATTTTTGTCGACACGCCGGGCATTTTTGCCCCCAAGCGGCGGCTTGACCGGGCGATGGTGGCCTCGGCATGGAGCGGCGCGGGCGATGCGGATGTCGTGGCTTTGCTGGTCGATGTCAAACGCGCCCACGATGACGAGACGCTGGCGATTCTGGCCGGGCTCGCCGAGCAAAAGCGCAACAAGGTGCTGATTCTCAACAAGATCGACACGCTGGAAGCGCATGCCTTGCTGGAAATTGCCAGCCAGCTCAATGCACGGGCGCAATTTTCCGCGACCTTCATGATTTCCGCCTTGCGGGGTTATGGCCTTCCCGAAATGCGGGCCAGGCTGGGTGCGATGATGGCCCCTGGCCCCTGGCTGTATCCTGAAGACCAGGTTTCGGATGCGCCGTTGCGCCTGCTGGCGGCGGAAATCACCCGCGAGAAAATGTTCGAGCGGCTTCATGATGAACTGCCCTATCGCTCGCATGTCGAAACCGATAGCTGGAAACAACTGGCGGATGGCTCGGCACGCATCGAGCAGACGATTTTTGTCGAGCGCGACGGCCACAAGAAAATCGTCATTGGCGAAGCCGGGCGCACGCTCAAATCGATTGGGTCGGCGGCACGGCGCGATATTGCCGAGGCGGCGGAATGCCCGATACATCTGTTCCTGCATGTCAAAGTGCGGGCCAATTGGGCGGACGATCCGGCGCGCTACCGCGAAATGGGGCTCGAATTTCCAAAGGGCGGCAGCTAGGATCATGGATTGGCAGGATGAAGCTCTGGTGATGGGAACACGCCGCCAGGGCGAAACATCGGTCATTCTCGAAGTCATGACGGCGGGCCATGGCCGCCACATGGGCGTGGTGCGCGGCGGGCGCTCGCGCAATCTCCAGCCGGTGCTGCAAAGCGGCAATTCGCTGATGGTCAGTTGGCGAGCGCGGCTGGAAGAGCAACTGGGGGCGTTCGTGG
>DAICZI010000252.1 GCA_027311205.1 Beijerinckiaceae bacterium
GCATCACTTTTTCCCGCTCGCTGTCGGTGAGCACGAACTGCTCGGAGAAATTCGCGAGGATGCAAATGCCGTGCGACCCGGCTTCAATCATGAAATCAAGGCAGCGGCGCTGACCTTCAGTATCAAGGTCACCTGCCTCATTGAAAACCGTCGGCGCGACGGGGAAAACACCCTTGTAGGGCCGCCCAATGGGTTTTTGCATCCTCATCTCCCAATGTCTTTGTCCAGCGTTCACTGCATCACGGCGCGGCGCTCGCGCAATGGCCTTATTTCGACGCCAAGTCTCCGAACCAGTAGGATGAGGTTACGCCGCCGTCCATCAGGAAATCGCTGCCGGTGATGAATGCGCCGACAGGCCCCATCAGCAGCGCCGCGACTTGGGCCACCTCGTCGGAAGTGCCCGCGCGATCGCCTGACCTATCGAACCAGGGCCAATAACCACGATAGCCTTTGTCATGAGTTTTTGAGTCCCGTCTGGAGAGCTGCATGTCATCTGTCGCGCGCGATGTCGTCGCAGCGGAAAGGCTCCCGCTTTTGCGTGATCTTGCAGGAAGCGTCCTGCCGGGGCGCGAACCAACCCTTGTGCATCAGGGGGCGCCCATTCTGTCGGTCGCGACGCGCCCTAAAGCTCCTGCGCCGTCGGGCGAAAGAGGATTTCGTTCACATCAACGTCTGCGGGCTGCTGGATGGCGAACGCGACCATCCGAGCGAAACTGTCGGCGGGGATGGCATAACGCGCGTAGAAGTCGGCAATCCCTGCCGCCACGTCGGCCTCGGTGATGCTTTGCGGCAGCTCCGATTCAACGGCCCCCGGCGAGATGATCGTGGTGCGGATATTGTAGGGCTTGACCTCCTGGCGCAGCCCTTCGGACAAGACGCGCACTGCGGTCTTGGTCGCGCAATAGACGGCGTTGTTCTTGCCGACCTTGTGGCCCGCGACCGACGACACATTGATGATGTGGCCGCTTTTCTGGCGGGTCATGTGCGGGAGCGCCGCCGCAATGCCATAGAGCACGCCCTTGAGATTGACGTCGATGGTACGGTCCCAATCTTCGATTTTGCCGCGCTCAAGTGGCGAGTGCGGCATGAGGCCGGCATTGTTGATCAGGACATCGATGCGACCATGCATCGCGACGGCGTGGTCGACAAGTGCCTTGACCTGGGCGTGGTCGGTGACGTCTGTGCGCACCGCCGAATTTGCGGGAAGCCCAAGCCCAGTTGCCAAAGCCTCGATACGGTCGAGCCGACGCGCGCCGAGAATCAGCTTGGCCCCCGCCGCTGACAGATGGCGCGCGGCAGCTTCGCCGAGTCCGCTGCTCGCGCCGGTGATGACGATGACCTTGCCTTCGATATTCTCTGTCATGGTGTTCCTTCTTTCCGGCATTCTGCCCATGAAAATCAGACCTCAGCGGTCAACCCTCGCCTGCAATTGTGCCGGGTAGCGGCCACCCTGCACGGTGACTGTCCGCAGCGCTGTTTCAATCTCGCGCAGATCGTCCGCGCTGAGTTCAAGGGAGGCCCCGCCTATATTCTCTTCCAGCCGGTGCAGCCTGGTCGTGCCGGGGATCGGCACAATCCATGGCTTCTGCGCCAGGAGCCATGCCAGTGCGACCTGTGCTGGCGTTGCGGCTTTATGCGCCGCGATCTCTGCCACGACTTCAACCAGGCCCTGATTGGCCCTGCGGTTCTCCTCCGTGAAGCGCGGCAGGATGTTGCGGAAGTCGGTCTTGTCGAAGCTGGTGCTGGCATCAATGGTGCCGGTCAGGAAACCTCTGCCGAGCGGGCTGAACGGCACAAAACCAATCCCCAGCTCTTCCAGCAGAGGCAGAATCTCGGCCTCTGGCTCGCGCCACCACATTGAATATTCGCTCTGCAGCGCTGCCACGGGCTGCACCGCGTGGGCACGGCGGATCGACTGCGCGCCCGCTTCCGACATGCCGAAATGCTTGACCTTGCCCTGCAGGATCAGCTCCCTGACCGCACCAGCCACATCCTCGATGGGTACAGCGGCATCAACGCGATGCTGGTAAAAAAGGTCAATCCGGTCGGTTCGCAGCCGCTTCAGGGCCGCCTCGGCCACGTCGCGGATGCGCTCCGGACGACTGTCCTGACCCTTGCTGACCAGGCCATCCCGGAAGCCGAATTTGGTGGCGATCACCACCTGGTCACGAAAAGGCGCAAGCGCCTCGCCGAGCAAGTCCTCATTGGTGAAAGGGCCATAGGCTTCGGCTGTGTCGAAGAAAGTGACGCCGCGCTCGAAGGCGGTACGGATCAACTGGATGGCCGCCTGCCTTTCGGGTGCCGGGCCATAGGCGTAGCTCAGCCCCATGCAACCGAGACCCAGAGCCGAGACTTCGAGGCCACTCTTGCCAAGCATGCGCTTTTTCATGAACTTTGCCTTTCGCAATCAGAGTTGATGCCCACGCGCGAGATATTGCTCGTCCGTAACCTTCTCCATCCAGTCGACAGCGCTGCCGTTGAGCTTTTCGGCAATCGCAATGTGCGTCATGGCCGTGGTGGGCGTGGCACCGTGCCAATGCTTTTCGCCGGGCGTAAACCAGACGATATCGCCGGGCCTGATCTCCTCAATCGGGCCGCCTTCGCGTTGCGCCCAGCCAAGCCCGGACGTAACAATTAGCGTCTGGCCCAGCGGATGCGAGTGCCAGGCGGTGCGCGCACCCGGCTCGAACGTCACGATGGCACCGCCGACCCGGGCTGGCTCCTGGCCAGAGAACGGCGCATCAAGACGCACATTTCCCGTAAAATATTCCGCTGGACCCTTGCCTGAAGGCTGCGAGCCGTTGCGTTTGATCTCCATAGGAAACTCCTTTGCCGGTTTGATCAATTGTGGAAACTGCAATTCAATTTAGAAGCTGCGATGCCAGGCGACTAGATGCCAAAAAAACCGCATGAACTTATAAGGGGAGCTCATGAGTGTCGCGCACCGACTTCAATGACATCACCACCTTTCTCGCGGTTGCGCATGAAGGCAGCTTCACCAATGCCGACGGGCCAGTGGCCCAGCCAACACCATATAGATCTGGATCACATCGACCTTTTGTCGCCCTTCAGACAGGCGGTTTCAAGGCGGTCGAGCATTATCGCAAGAAGATGTGCCTCCTTCCCACAGTCGATCTGGTCCATGCTCTCGAGCACGAAACCGCCATGATCAAGGCAGGGCAACTGGAGAAGCGTCTGCTGCGCCTTGACCTCATCATCACTCCTCTATCGGCTAACCCACCAAAGCCACATCATCGAGATCGGGTACGCCCGCTTGCTGTTCCGAGCCAGCGCCGCTACCCCGAAACAAGAAAGCACAAACTCACCCGCTTGACCAAACTCCGGCTTTGCGGGAAACATCATCACCCGGGTCAAATCTCGATGAAAATCCCGTGTCGCTTCGCAGCGCCAATCTCCACTCACGCATGAGATGAGGCGCATGGAATGGAAAGCCGAAACCTGATACGGTAAGCCGTTCAATTAGGAAATGCGATGACGAGTGACGACGCCGATAGGGTTGAAGCCCTGCTCGAAACAGCAAATCTGGCCGAGGCGCTGGAAAGTGACCGATTCAAGCAGTTTCTTGACCATGTGCCGGTGGCCATCGCTGTCTCGGAGCTGCATCCTTTTGAAACAGTCACCTATGCCAATCTCGAATTCGAGCGGCTGACGGGTCAACCGATCGCAGAAATCAATGGCAAGAGCTGGAGAG
>DAICZI010000253.1 GCA_027311205.1 Beijerinckiaceae bacterium
GATGTCGGCTGCCCCCCGCAGCGCCAGGGGGAAGCTCACGGGCCCCTCGCCAACGGGCGTTGCATCAGCATCGACCAGGAACGGCGCTACAGGCGCGAGATGGAACGCGGCGGCGATTTCGCGGGGGTCGCGGGTGTACCAGCGACCGGTCTCCGGGTCATCGGCGGGGGTAAAGAAATTACGCGCCTCGGGCGGCCGCATCACGCCGGAGATACGCACGGACGCTGGACTGGGGCTGATACGGGCGCGTGCGGTAGCGGGCGTTTCGCCCGGCACAAAGCCGCGATTGACGATGATGATGGATCCGTCCGGCAGTTGAAGAGGCTCCAGCACGCGATAACCGACGCTGGAGAACAGCGGCGATTTTGGTCCGTCGCCGTCAAATACCAGCACGGTGTCCGCCGCGAGCAGCCGCCCCGCCAGGAGGACATGGCGATAATCATAGGCCTGCGGCGTCAGCTTCGTCCATTGCCCCTGCGCTGGCGGGGATTGTGGCGCGGCGTGGCTGCGCGATGCGATTTCGGCCAGCAAAGCCTCTTTCCATTTCAGGCGATGCAATTGCCAGACACCAAGGCTGGTCAAAAAAGTGCATATGACGGCGGTAAAAAGCGTTGGCCACAACAGGCCGCGCTTGCGGGGAAGTTCCGAAACCAATGTCATTTCAGGTTTTTGGGCGTGGCCTGCTCGGCCTTCATGCGATATTGCTGCGCAATCAGCATGCCCTTCAACGGGCGCAGCATGCCAAGGCAGATTATCAGCGTCAGCGGGAAAAAAATCACCGCAATCACCCAAAGCGGCGGATCCCACGTCAGATCGACCCACATGGCAAGGCCCAGCACGACAAAGCCGCCGAGCAGACTCACCGCGACAGCGGGGCCGTCGCCGGCATCGGCGAAACCAAAATCCAGCCCGCACACGTCGCAGAGGGGGGCTACATCAATAAAACCCTTGAACAAATGCCCCTGTCCGCAACGCGGACAGCGCCCGGCGGCTCCCGTCGCCAGCACCGATTGCGGTGGATAATACGGCTCAGCCAAAGTCTTGACCTTTATGTCCTCGCCAGCGGCGTGTCACTTGTCGGGTTTGACCGGCGGTGTCGCGCTCGTGCCCGGTGTTGCTGGCGGCACCACCGCAGGCGCTGCGGCGGGCGCAGCAGATGGCTTGGCTGGTGCAGGGGGCACTGGAGTTGCAGGCGCCGAGACGGGCGGCTTGCCGACCTCAGCCGTCTTTTTGACGGGCGGCGTTGGCAGGAACGTCTCGGTGGTCATGGACGAGATCTTCTGGCCATGCAGGAATGCCTGGGCCGCAATCAACTGATCGTCATATTTCGGGTCAGCCGGGACGAAGGCCTGCGAACCGTGTTTCTCGTCAGTGCCGTTGAGCAGGTGTCCCTGGAGCGAAGCTTCGCCCTTGATGGAATCCTTGCCGACCAGATCCTTGGGGATTGGCTCAAGGATTTTATAAAGCGGCTCAATGCCTTGCGCTTGAATCGAACGCCCGGACGGGGTGTAATAGCGGGCCGTGGTCAGGCGCAGCGCGCCATTGCCCTGGCCGAGCGGAATAATGGTCTGCACCGAGCCTTTGCCAAACGAACGCGTTCCGATCAGCGTCGCGCGCTTGTGATCCTGCAAGGCGCCAGCAACAATCTCCGACGCGGAAGCCGAACCGCCATTGATCAAAACGACCATCGGCTTGCCACCGGAAAGGTCGCCACCCGGACGCGCGTTGAAGCGCTGGGTTTCGTCCCTATGGCGGCCGCGCGTCGAGACGATCTCGCCCCGGTCGATAAAGGTATTGACAACCTCAATGGCCTGATCAAGTAACCCACCAGGATTATTGCGCAAGTCAACAATATACCCTTTGAACTTGTCATTCGGGATGCTGGTTTTGGCTTGCGCCATAGCCTTTTTCAAACCATCGAATGTCTGCTCGGTGAATTCTGAAATACGAATATATTCGATGTCGCCATCAAGTACTTTGGATTTGACCGATGCCACCTGGATCATGGCGCGGGTCAGCGTCATCTCTGTCTTTTTCTTGGCCGGCCCATGCAGCACAGTCAGCACCACCGAAGACCCGGTTTTGCCCCGCATTTTATTGACGGCTTGCGCCAAAGTCAGGGTTTTGACATCGACCCCGTCAATCGCAACGATGATATCGCCTGACAGGATGCCAGCCTTGGCTGCGGGCGTATCATCGATCGGCGAGACGACTTTCAAATAGCCCTTTTCAGCCGCAACCTCGATACCGAGCCCGCCAAACTCACCATTGGTTTCGACCTGCATGGCCTTGTAATCTTTGGCATTCATATATTGCGAATGCGGATCAAGCTTGTTGACCATGCCATCAAGCGCGTGTTCAATCAGCAGCTTCACATCCGGCTTGTCGACATATTCATGGCGAACCTTGTCGAAGACGTCGGTGAACAGCGACAACTGCCGATAGGTTTGCGGCGAGGCGGCCAAGGCTTGGCCGCTGATGAGACCTGGATGGGAAACCACGAATGTCGCTGTGGCACCCAGAGCCACGCCCATCGCCACCAGCGGTAACTTTTTCAAAGGAAACTTTTGCATCAGCCACCAGCTTTCGCTACCGCCGTTTTCGCCCACCAAGGGTCGGGGTCAATCGGCACATGATTTTTTCGAACCTCTATATAGAGGATCGGGCCCGGCCCGCCAATAGCTAACGTCGCTGCTGTGCGGGTGCTCGCCGTGCCCATGCGCCCGAGCGGCTCACCGCGCAGGAGGAACTGGTTGGCGCTGACATTGACCGAGGCCATGCCTGCAATCAGCAGGAAATAGCCTTGTCCAGCGTTGAGAATTACGATTTGACCATAGGCGCGGTAGCGCCCGGCAAACACCACCCAGCCGTCCACCGGGGCGAAAACATCGGCACCGGGGGCGACGCGCAGCGAATCACCGCTGGCTTTGCCGCCATAGCCGTCGTCATCGCCAAAATGGCTGGTGAAGATACCGTCCGCGGGCAGAGCCAGGGTTCCCTTGGTCGAGGCGAAGGTCACGTTCGGTGCCAGACGGGCAGGATCCTCGCCCGGCGTGGTGCCTTCGGCGGCAATTTGCGCCGAAGCCGCGGAATTGGCGGCCGCCAGCTTTTGATCGTTGTTGCGCGCATCCGCGGCAGCGCTCAGCCGCGCCTGCATGTTGGTGATCAAGTCGGCCAGCGACGAAGCCTTGGCCGCCAGCGCGCTGGCACGGGCAGTTTCGGCCGCCAGGCTGGCTTGAGATTGGGCTTCCGCGCTCTGGCGCGTGGCAATCAGGGCGTCAAGTTGTTTTTGCCCGGCGGTCAAGGCGGTCTGGTCGCTGGCCAGGCGTCGCGCCTCGGCGGCCACGCCAGTTTCAAGCGCGATCAGATCATGCAGATCTTTCGAGAGTGCGAGGGCCTTGTCATGCAATCCAGGCAGAACCGCGCCAAGCAGAATGGAGGAGCGGATGGCGGCGAGCATATCGCCCGGCTGCACCAGTATGGCGGGCGGCGGGTTGCGCCCCATGCGTTGCAGCGCTGCGAGCACCTGCGCCATCACATCGCGCTCGCCGACCAGTTTGGCGCGAAGCGCAGCCTCTCTGGCCTTGAGCCTGACAAGTTGGTCCCGTGCGGCCAGGCTTGCCGCCGCATCGCTCCGCAATTTTGCGCTGGTGGCTAGCAGCGCCGCGGCAAGGCGCGCCCGGTCGGCACGGGCCGCTTCGATTTGTG
>DAICZI010000254.1:0-3363 GCA_027311205.1 Beijerinckiaceae bacterium
ATGCAGCTTTCTCAGATGGCGGTGCCACTTACGAACATGGCGTGATAACGGTTGAGCATGTCATGCCGCAAAATCCAAAGGAAGGGAGCCCTTGGCTTTCCATGTTCGACTCCGATGAAGAAAGATCTGATTGGACGCATTGTTTAGGAAATCTCGTGCTGTTGACACGCGCTAAAAACAGTCAGGCTAGTAACTGGGATTTCGATAGAAAGAAGGCTGAATATTTTTCAGGTAAGTCTGGGGTCTCATCCTTCAAACTTACGACAATGGTTCTCAAGGAAAAAAAGTGGGATGAGAAAACCCTTGAAAAACGGCAGTATGAGATGTTGCAGAAACTCTCGGAAGTGTGGGACCTCGATATTGAGTCTTGGTGCGATTAGTTGAGAAACCAACCTGTGGCGTCAACTTTCTGGATTGTCGCGCCCTTCCGAAATTCGTGATTTTCGAAACTTACCTGCCGCGCGACACTTCCCGCTCCGCTTGGCTGCACTTCGTCACCTTGGGTTCCGTTGCTCAAAGGCACGTAAAAAACCCAAGGGAGCATAATCGCGCCGTCGTCGTGGTGCCGCAGGGGCCGTTATACGCAAAGCGCCGGGTTTCCTGATCGGGCTTATCGGAAACACGCAATGCCCCCTTTGGGAAGCTGGTCTCAAGCCAGCTCAAGCCGCAGTGAGCGGCCAACGGCCTTTGCCGCTCGTTGCAGAGTTTCCAGCGTGACGTTGCCGTCTTCCGGGTTCAGCACACGGCTGAGTTGCCGTCGGCTGGTATCCATCAGCGCTGCCATGTCGGTCTTGTTGAGTTTTCGCTCATCCATGGCTTTTTGAAGCTGCCAGGCAATGATCCGCTTCACGGCAATGGCTGTTGCCACTTCAAGATTGCCGTCTTCCATGAGAAAATCCTCAAGGGAAGAGCCTCTGTTGGGATGCTTCGTTTTCATTTTCGCCTCACGTTTTCGTTGGTTTTTTCAGCTTTGCCTTGTTGGATGCAAACAAAGTCATTCTGAAAATCAATGATGTAATGGCGTGAGTGCGCCATGTATGACCCATAGGGTCAAGTAAAAACTGGCGGAGTGGCTGAAGTCAAGTGCAGCCGGAACTAATTGCGGGTTGGCAGTGAAAATTCGCCGTTGAGGATGCGCTCGGGCAGGCGGGCCATCACTTCGGCTACCTGGGCTTCGCCAAATTCATGCACCAGATGCAGCACGGCGGCGTGGATCGAGGCATGGGCGAAAGCATCGCCATCAATTCCCGACATCAAAGCTTCGGCAAAGGCGTCCGTGACGGAGCCCAAAGCGGCATCGGCCTGGCGCTGGGCTTCAAAGTCGTCGCCGATACCAAGCTCGTGCGTTGTGGCGGGTTTGCTGTGATCCATGGCGGGCACATTAGCCGCAGACGGCCCGCTTGGCGATACCTAGGCGTGAAAAGGGTTAATCGCCGCGCGCAAAGGCTAATTACGAGTGGTGTCAGCCATTTGCACGCGCAAAGGGCTAATCTGATGCCTCCACGCCATAATCCTCTGAAACCGTGGTGGTGATCGCCTGGCTTCGGGCGATGGAGCGGTCAATGATGACCCTGGCGTTGGCCGTGCACCGGTGATAGGTCAGCGCATACGAGCCATAGCCCCGGTTGAAGGCACCGATCAGGCCGCGGCGCTGGGCCGGGGTTTGCGCGGTCGATTCAATCAGGGCGGCGATGCGCGCCCGCCATTGCGGCGCATCCGGATCATGACAAAGGCCGCGAAGATAGGCAATCGTGCCGGAAAGCTCGGCCAATTGCAGCAAGGCGGGCTCATAGGGCGGCGGCGGCGCGGGAGCCGCGGCAACCGGTGGCGCGGGCGCGGGTTTAGCCGCCGGTTTCGCCGCATGACTGGTGACATCCCTGGCGGCGGCAGGGGCTTTTGCCGACGCGGTTCCGGCAAGGGCGCAGGCCAGCAGGGCGACCGGCAACACAATCAAAGCTGAGCGTGGCAAGGCTGAGCGTGGCAAGGCATGGTGGCGCATTGGCGCTTTGTCTCACAGCTTCATCCTGGCGGCAAGATTGAAGGCTTTGGCCAGCATGGTGGCCATGCCGGGTGCCAGCGTCGCGGGGGCCGCATCCTTGCGGCCAAGCCAGACCATCTCTGCCACTTCATCGCTGGCGACAGCTTCGCCCTCGACCCATTGCGCCAGAAAGCAGGCAATCACATGATGGCCTTGCAGGTCCCCGGCAGGGCTTGCATGAATGAGTTCATTATGGCCGACAAAGCCGACGATGCGGCCCCTGAAGCCGGTTTCCTCCAACAATTCACGCAAGGCGGCCTCCTGCAGGGTCTCACCCGCCTCGACCTTGCCACCTGGAAAGGCCAGCTGGCCCTTTGCCGGCGGAAGGGCGCGCCGGACGAGCAATAGCCGACCCTCGCAATGCATGGCGACACTGGCCGCCAGCACCGGGCCCAGCAGGCTCACGGATAGAGCCGCTCGCGCTGCCAGACCTCGCTCTGATTTGTCCGGGAAAACTTGATGCGGTCATGCAACCGGGAGCGCTGGTCTTGCCAGAATTCAATCTCGGTCGGCACGATGCGATAACCCAGCCAATGGGGCGGGCGCGGCGGGGCGGTGTCGCCATAGCGCGCGTTGAGGCTCACGACATTGTTTTCCAGGGTTGCGCGATCAGGCAGGGGGCGCGACTGGTCGCTGGCCCAGGCACCGATCTGGCTGCCATGCGGGCGGGTGGCAAAATAGGCATCAGCCTCGGCGTCGCTGACAATCTCGACGCGGCCTCGCGCCCGAACTTGCCGACGAAGCGACTTCCAATGCAGCACCAGCGCTGCGCGGCTATTGGTCTGCAATTCCTGGCCTTTGGCGCTTTGGGAATTCGTGTAAAACACAAACCCATGCGAATCATAGCCTTTCAGCAGCACCATACGCACGTCCGGCAGGCCGCCGGCATCCACCGTCGCCAGCGCCATCGCGTTGGGATCGTTGATCTCAGCACTCTCAGCCTCCGCCAGCCATTGCACGAAAAGTGCCCAAGGTTCGGCGGCTTTTGTGAAGTCACCTGAAATTAACTCATTCACGGTTTAATCCTTTCCACAGCGCGGCGAAACATCTGGGGGGCGAAACCCGCATGCAGACATCGCGCCACACAATATTTCAGGGCATCAAATGATGCGGTATTGCGTAGCGGTGTTATCAGCTTTTTTGCTGGCTTCAAACCTTGCCGCCTGCTCGGTGGTGATGCCTCTTCCCTCCATGTTCGGACGCTCCGACACGACGGGCACGATCAAACCCACGAAGGTGGCAGATGCTCGGCCGTTGGTTTTGCCGTCATCTTCGGCAGCGGGCGAAATTGACGCAGCCTCGTCCTTTGGCGAGGCCTTTGACGC
>DAICZI010000254.1:3373-3694 GCA_027311205.1 Beijerinckiaceae bacterium
TTGCAGGCTTCTGTGCCTTGGTATGACCCCAAGACCGGGGCCTCCGGAACTTTCAAGCAGCAGGCTACGACGCTTTCGAGTGAAATTGGCGATTGCCGCGATTTTTCCGCCAGCATCGACGGTGCGGATGGCGAGCATGATCTTTTGGGCCGCGCCTGCCGCGATGCGCAAGGTTCGTGGCGCGCCAGGGAAATGTTGCCCTCCACACCAACGTGAAACCTCCGCTTGCGCTGGCGCGCATTCTCACCCACATAAAAGCCTGACCTCCCGCGCCGCCCGGCGTCAGGATTAGCGGAAATTTTCATGCGCGACCCTTATGAC
>DAICZI010000255.1 GCA_027311205.1 Beijerinckiaceae bacterium
GCCTCGCTGGCCTCACGCTGAACCAGAATGCGTGAACCGGCATTGCAGCATTCGCCCGCATTGAAAAAAGCCCCGAAAGCGCAGGCATCGACGGCAGCTTCGATATCCGCATCTGCGAAAATGATTTGCGGGTTCTTGCCGCCAAGCTCCATCGAGACCTTCTTCAAAGTGGCAGACGCCGCCGCCATGGCGGCGCGTCCCACCGCCGTGGAGCCCGTGAAGGAAATCATGTCAACCCGCTGATCGGCGGTCATTGGCGCGCCGACTTCGGGGCCATAGCCGGTGATGACATTGCAGGCCCCTTTGGGCAGGCCGGCGTCATCCAGCAATTTGGCCAGATGCAGCGTCGAGGCCGAGGTCATTTCACTGGGCTTGACGACACAGGTGCAGCCCGCCGCCAACGCAAAGGGCAGTTTTTGCGAGACAATCAGCAGCGGGAAATTCCATGGCGTAATGATCGACACGACGCCAATCGGCTCCCGAAGCACCAGGCCCAGCCTGTCTGGCCCTAGCGAAGAATAGCTCTCACCATGCAGCGTGCGTGCCAGAGCCGCAGCATAGCGCCAGATGTCAGCAGACCCTTCGACTTCTCCGCGCGCCTGCGCAATCGGCTTGCCTGATTCAAGGGCATCAAGATGGGCCAGCAGATCGCGATCTCGGTCAATGGCATCGGCAACCCTGAGCAGGGCGCCTGAGCGCTCGGCAGCCGTCATTTTCGGCCAGGGCCCCGTGTCAAACGCCTTGCGTGCTGCCCCGATGGCCCGGTCTGCGTCCACGCTCGTGCCACGCTGGGCGCGGGTGATCAAAACGCCATGGGCCGGGCTGAGGCGATCGATGGTGCCGCCGCGGCTTTCGGCCTCCTGGCCGTCAATCCACATCGCCCGCTCACGCGGAAACCGCGCAAGAGCGGCCTGCAAGCGCGTGTCGTCGAGGAGAATGGGTGCGAGTGCAATCACGGCCGATCGTCCTTAAGCATCACGAAAAATGGGGGAACGCTTAGCGCGAAACGCCGCGACGCCTTCGGAAAGGTCCTGCGTCATAGCGGTCAGCCCGCCCGCCAGGCCTTCGATGGGCGCATCGGGGTCCTCGCCTTCGGCAAAATTGATCATGGCCTTGACGATTTGCACGGCAATGGGGCCGCGCTTCGTAATGTCAGCGGCCAGCGCCCCGGCGCGGGCGAGACCCTGGCCGGGATCAACGACCTCATCGACTAGCCCGGCGGCAAGCGCGCTGTCGCCCTCGAACATCTGGCCCGCCAGCGCCATGCGCCGCACGGTCGAAGCACCAAAGCGGCGCACCAGACGCTGCGAGCCCGACCAGCCCGGCGTCATGCCAAGCCCGGTCTCCGGCAGGCCGAGCTTGATGCCACGCTCGGCAATGCGAAAATCACCCACCGCAGCCAGTTCCAGACCGCCGCCAAAGGCATGGCCGGTGAGCGCCACAATCAGCGGCGTGCGCAGGCGCGCCAGCGCCTCAAAGGCGCGGTGCCCGGCCCGCGTCCAGCTTCGCCACATGTCCAGTGGCGGCAGGTCGCCCCAGGCAGCAATATCGCCGCCCGCGCAAAAGGCCCTGCCCTCGCCGGAAAGGATGGTGACGCGCACCTCCGGCGTCTCATCGATGCTGCGGGCGGCATCGGCCAGAGCATGGATCATCGCCATATCGAGCGCGTTCAGTTTCTCGCCCCGCTTCAGGGTCAGGCGTGCCAGTGGCCCGTCCAATTCAAGCTCAACATAGGGGCTCATGTTTGCACCGCTTTGGCAGGGCGAAGCTTGATACCAATCAGATCGGGGTGAAACAGCGCGGCGTCCATCATTTTCAATGCGGGCGATACCAGCAGTGGGAATTCGGCCTGCGCCAGCACATCGCGCTCCAGATCGACTCCCGGCGCGATCTCGATGACGCAGAGGCCCTCGCGCTCGAGCCGCAGCACGCAACGCTCGGTGACATAGATGATTTCCTGACCTTGTTCGACAGCCCGCAATCCGGAGAAGGTAATCTGCTCAACCGCATTCACCAGCTTCCTGATCTTGCCTTCGCGGGTGATGCGCAGTGCGCCATCGTGAATTTCAAGCGCCGCACCGGCGGTAAAATAACCCGAAAACACGATTTTTTTGGCCCGCGCGGTAATATCGACAAAACCGCCGGCCCCTGCCGTCACATGCGGGCGCAGCCCGAGTTTAGAGACATTGACGCTGCCAAAGCGGTCAATCTGCAGGAAGGACAACAGCGACATGTCAAAACCGCCGCCCTGAAAATAAGTGAATTGCGCAGGCGAGGGCACAATGGCTTCGGCATTGGAAGCGCAACCGAACTGGAAGTCGAGCAAGGGCACACCGCCGACCGCGCCCTGCTCAATCACCCACGTCACGTCGCCGTGGCGGCCTTCTTCCAGCAGAATACGCGGCACATTGGCTGAAATGCCAAAGCCGATATTCACCGCATCGCCTTCACGCAATTCCTGCGCCACACGGCGGGCGATAGCCTTGCCGACGCCAAATTCCGGCGTCGCAAAGGACGAAAGCGGCCGGAATATCTCGCCGGAGATGGCGGGATCATAGGGCGTGTTGGTGGTCTGCTTCTGGTCGGGCGCAACCACGATGACATCGACCAGAATACCCGGCACCACAACATCATGCGGACGCAGCGAGCCTGCGGCGGCAAGCCGCTTGACCTGCGCAATCACCAGCCCGCCATTGTTGCGCACCGCCAGCGCCTGATCGAGCGGCCCCAGAATACCGCCCTCATGCTCAAAGGAAAGATTGCCACGCTCATCGGCGGTGGTGGCGCGAATGATCGCAACCTGCGGCACAATGGCGGGAAAAAACAGCCAGTCGTCGCCCGCAAAATTCACACGGGCAACAATCGGCGCAGCGCGCGCCTTGGCGTTCATCGCGCAACCCTCAAGGAGCGGGTCAACGAACGTGCCCATGCCCACCTTGGTCAGCACGCCGGGACGTTTGGCCGCCGCATCCCGGTGCATGTCGAAAAGGATGCCGGACGGTACATTATAGCAGGGAATGGCATCGCTGCTGACCATTTTCCAGATAGCGGGCGGCTCGGCAGACGAAGGGCCGGAAGGGTAGGAGCCAGCCAAAACGCGTCCGAGGCAGCCTGGTTTGGCGATATGGTCAATGCCCTTGACGCCCCACATGTCGCCCGCCGCAATCGGGTGCAGCATGGTGAGATTGCGCGGATGGCCGGTGCCATCGAAACGCGTGCCGAGCGCTGCCAGCACCGCGTCAGGGCACCCCAAAGCTGATGAGGATGAGACGGTGACAACAGCGTCATCCTTGACAAGCTCGACAGCTTGACTGGCGGTAAGAATGCGTGGCTTGGTCATGTTTAACCCTGACTCTCAACAGCAACTTCGCGCCCTGTTTTCTGCCACAAGGCTCCACAGCTCTCGCGCACGATAAGCCGCGATTCGCCCGAAAAAGACAGCCCGCTCGCATCCTCGTGACGCATCAGACCGAGCAGGCTTTCTGCGCAGCGCGCGCCCATCTCGCTGGTGTTGGCACTGATGGTGGTCAGGGGCGGCGTATTATGCTCGGCGGCCACAATATCGTCGAAGCCGACGACACCGACGTCGCGCCCGACCCGCAAGCCCCGCAAGGCCAACGCCCGCGTCGCCCCCATCGCCACAATATCATTGTAGCAAAGGAAAGCGGTGGGCGGCTGCGCCTCATC
>DAICZI010000256.1 GCA_027311205.1 Beijerinckiaceae bacterium
GTCTGATACGTTACAGATCCAGCGCGCGCGACACCGTAAACCCGGCTGACCAATTCGCGCGTGTCACCGGGAAGGCGCGAGGCTGCCGCAAAAGGCCCGTTGGTACCCGCCTGAACGACCCATAGATCAGCATGCGCGGCCCGCGCCTGCCGCAATGCATCGTCGATCAAGCCACCGTATACGCCGGTGATCACGATGACAACGCCAAGCAACAGGCTCAAACCAAAATTGGTCAGAACGAAGCGCAGAAGATTGAATTTGATGTCACGGTAGGCCAAGTTCATGGCGCGTGCCCCCCGTTGATGGTTGCCGCGCGGCCCACACGCAGGCCAGATGGCAACTTCACCAGCACATCCGCATGGGCCGGCAGGCCACCGGTGACCTCGAAGCGACCGTCCAGCAGCCGGTTGCCAAGCGCCACCGTGCGCTGCTGCAACCGCCCGTCCTCAACCGTCCAGACTTTGCCGCCGGTTTTGCCCAACCCCAGAATGGCTGCTTCCGGCACCAGCAACGCCTGCGGCAGATGCTGCGTGGTGACATAGACCTCCGCCTGCTCGCCAAGATTGGCATCGGCCGGAATTGTGTCAAAGGCGATCTCGATCCGCCGTTCCTCATTGACGCGGTCGCTTTCGGGCTCGATGCGGGCAACGCGTCCATCCAGCCTTTCATGCGGGCGGGAGCGAAGCACAATCTGCGCGGGTTCGCCCACATTAATATGGCCCGCCCGGCTCTCGTCAATATAAGCGAGCACCCAGATCGAATTAGGGTCAATCAGCGTAAACACCGGCTCCCCGGAACCGACGACCGAGCCCAGTTCCTTCAGGCGTGCCGTCACCCTGGCATCGTAGGGCGCAGCCAAGGTGTAAAAATCAAGCGTCGCTGATTGCTGTTGCGACTGGGCTTTTGCATCGACAATATTGGCTTGCGCCACCAGCACATCGCTTTTTGCCAAATTGAGATCGCCCAGCGCTGCATCCTGCGCCGCCTGCGCGCTTTGGGCGGTCTCAACCGAGGTGAACTTGCTTGCCACCAACTTTTGCCGACGCGCGTTGATGCTTTTGCTGTTGGCGTAATTGGCATTGGCTTTATCGACGCTGGCCAAAGCCCGTTGCAGATTGGCCTGCGCCAAAGCAATGCCAGCTTTCGCCCGGGCTACCTGAGCGGTTTGTTCGCGGCTGTCGATGCTGGCGAGAACGGAGCCCCTGGCAATCCGGTCGCCCACATCCGCCCGCAGATCGACCAGCAAGCCGGACACCTTGAAGCCCACCTTGGAACTTACGCGCGCCTCAACAGTTCCCAGCCCGAAAACCTGGACAGGCACATTGCTTTCCATGTGCGCCACATCGACCCGGATCGGGCTCAGCGTTTGTTTCCAGACGAAAGTGCCGACCGCCGCCGCCGCGATCAGGACAGCGGCGATCAGTATCAAACGATTGCGGCCCATGATTGCGCGTCCTTTCACGAAAAAGATCTGCTGCAGAGGTTTCCGAAGTCGAAAACACGGCCCGCTTCGCGGCGTAGCTGCCGCCACACCTGGCAATCAGAGCGTGTGGCATTGCTGCGCTCGCCCATGGGCCATTGCATTGATCCTCATCAAAATGGCCATCCTGTTCAGTGCGTCCAGTCGACGCAAACAGGCACCTGCTCGGAATTCAGGCACTGCACCGCCTATGCAGGCATCGAAGCAGATCCTGTGCCGCATGTTTATCAACCTATTGAATTTATACGATAATGTGGCTATGGGCCGGGGTCACGCCAGTGGCCGCCGTCAAAAAACACGTAGTGCGGCCACAGGCAATCGCATTTCAAAACAGGGTCAGCAGCCGGGCAAGACAGGCTTCGTCCCAACCGGCTCGCTTGGACTTGTCCCGGAGCGAGCCTTTTTCACCATCTTTTTGCATGATGGTGAGGCTATGTGGCGGAGAACGGCGAGATTGTGGGATCCGTTTCCCAAACGGCTCTGATCCCGATCCCCGTTGATGACGACATCGAGCCGCCAGGGCAGCCGATTTTCGACACCCCAATGCGCGTGAACGGCCTCGTTGAAGCGTTCGTGCGTCAAAGGAGCTGGACTGTCAGGATATTTTGCCGAGATTTGAGCAGCTTATCTCTGCGCCACCCTCGGCATTGTCCCAACCGTGCGCCATGCCGCATTCATCATACGCCGACCGCTGACAGATTTTAGGCGCCGGACTCATAACCAGTAGCTGATGGGCTCTGCGATCCTAACGGCGGCGAGAAACAATTTTTCCATTTGCGGTTGGGCTTCGGCAAAATGTTCGGCATTACGCCGCGGTGCAATTCCTGACGACCCTAACCGACCGTGGAATTTACGTTCATCTCGGGTGCGGGATGATTTTATGGCATGAACAAAGCCACTAAGAGGTCCCGTCTAGATGCCGATAACCCATCAAGAGGGGTTCTTATTCATGCCGAAACACAGCTAAGTTATCGGAAACGGCCATGCGCTTGACTGGATAGTGCGAACGCAGGGCTCGAAGCTGCCGATCCGTGCAACATGCCAGAGGACGGCTGCCCGAATGCGGGCCAGCGCTTCACGCGAGGACGGCGTCTCGCTGTCCATTGCCTGGAAATCATGCGGCATGTCATCCCAAAGATCGAGCAGCACCTCGGCACCGTGCCGTGACTGCACGTTTGCAAAATCGATGATCATGTCGCGCAGGACTTCACGGCCACCGGTCTGCAGGTAAATTGGCGCGAGACCGGCAAAATTCTGGTCAATCGGTGACAGCGCAGCGCGGCCAAAGCGGCCCTTTGGATCGAGCCATCCGCCAAACCGCAGTGCCATCCAGCCTTGCACGAGATCGAAGCGGTCATTCTCGTGCAAGCTTGGACCGCGCGCACCAATGTCGGTCCAGGGGCAGAGGCCGATGCACAGCGCTGGCTGTTGCAGGCCTTCGGCGCGCAAGCGCTGCAGCAACATCAGCGCCATATGGCCTCCCGCGCTGTCTCCGATGATCACCAGTTTATCAGGCCGTGTTGTCGCTGCCAGATGTCGCCATGTGGCGAGAGCATCGTCGGCTTGTGCGGGATGGGGATGCTCGGGGGTCAGGCGGTAGTCAGGTGCAAAAAGCCGCGCGCCACAATGATGGGCCAACATCGCAGCAAAACGCCGGCTGACGCCGCCATGGAACGCATAGCCACCGCCATGGCAATAGAGCAGTGTAGCATCCGAGAGCAGCTGTTTGGGTGCGTACCAGCGCCCCTTGGGATCATCCTGCGGTTCGACCGTGACATCATAGTGATCGCTGGTTTCAGTTTGCACACTGTCGAAAATCTGACGCCCGCGACTAAAGTCGGGATGGTTCATCGCCTTGGTGAACTGATGCCGAACGAAGCGGACACCGATCTCGAAATAGGCATTCCAGCTCGGCTCGATCCGACGCCCCAGCGCATGCCGAAAGTAAGTGGCCAACGCGATGCGGTTGAGAGCCATAAGGCTTGAGATCCGGTCCTGCAGCGGACCGCTGAACCGAATTTTACCCATCGATCAATCTCCCGCATGCGATAGACGTGATTTGCCCAAGCATGGGCCTCTGCTCTAGAACGATTGCGTCAATGGGAGCTCCCGTTGTGAAACCAACTGCAACTTTGCTGTACCCGCCGCCCGAGCTCTCCTCCTGCTTGTTCGCAGCGATCGTCCGTGACACGCGCGGGG
>DAICZI010000257.1 GCA_027311205.1 Beijerinckiaceae bacterium
GAAAATGGGCATTGGGTGCTTCGGCGCAATCGCCAATCGCCAGAACATGCGGATCGGCGGTTCGCATGTGCGCATCAACACGGATGCCCGCCCCGGTTTCAAGGCCGCAAGCCTTGGCAAGTTCGAGATTGGCCATGGCACCGATGCCATAGACCAGGAGATCGCACGGCAATTCGCCGCCATCGGCAAGCGTCAATCCGGTGATGCGACCCGCCTTGACATGCAGTTCCTTGACGCCGCTGCGCAACAGCAGGTCCGTGCCATGCGATGAATGCAATTGCAAATACCATTCGGACGTGGGTGCTCCGACCGCGCGGGCCATCAGCCGATCGGCCATTTCGATGATTGTCACCGAACGTCCAAGCTTGCGCGCAACGGCGGCAAATTCGAGCCCGATAAACCCGCCGCCAATCACCACGACGTTGCGGGCCGTAACAAAGGCTTCGCGCAAGCGCCGCGCATCCTCCAGTGAACGCAGGGCAAACACGCCGTCGGCCATATGGCCCGCCAACGGCAGCACCCGGTTGCGGCTGCCAGTCGCCAGCACCAGATCATCATAAGTCCAGACCGTGCCATCAGCGCAGGTGACTTGGCTCTGATCGCGGTCAATGCTGACGGCTGACGTCGATGAGATGATTTCGACGTTTTGGGCCGACCAGAAATCCGGGGGCCGCACCTCAAGCTGGGCTTCCGTCGTCTCCTGTTTCAGAAAGCCCTTCGACAGCGGCGGGCGATGGTAGGGCAACTCCGGCTCGCTGGAGAGCATGCGCAGGGGCAAGGAATAACCACCAGCGCGCAGGCTGATAGCCAGTTGCGCGGCAGCCTGGCCACCGCCAATAACAAGGGTTCCGGACATGGGGGGCATCTTTCGGGTTGCCGATCTTGCAGCACCGTTCTCACAAATGCGCACCCCAAGGCAATCGCATCCCGCCTCAAGTTTGCGCGAGCCACATGTGACCGTGGCGCAGCATCGCCCTGTTGAACCCGGCGCGACAATAGGCGATGCTGCGATCAGCTTGCTTCGCTCACATGAGGTTGAACACCATGCACGGCCTGAACTTTGCGCTTGGCGAAACCCTCGACATGCTGCGCGCCAGCGTCAGCGGTTTCGCTGCCACTGAAATTGCGCCGCGCGCACAGCAAATTGACCGCGACAATGACTTTCCACGTGACCTCTGGCGCAAGTTTGGCGATCTTGGTCTCAACGGCATCACGGTCAGCGAGGCCGATGGCGGTGCTGGCATGGGCTATCTCGCGCATGTCATTGCCATGGAGGAAATCAGCCGCGCCAGCGCCGCAGTGGGCTTGTCCTATGGGGCTCATTCCAATCTCTGCATCAACCAGATCGCCCGCAACGGCTCTGCCGCGCAAAAAGCCCGCTATCTGCCAAAATTGATCTCAGGCGAGCATATTGGCTCGCTGGCGATGAGCGAACCGGAGGCAGGCTCCGATGTGGTCTCGATGCGCCTTCATGCCAAGGCGGACGGCGATGGCTTCAGCCTCACCGGCACGAAAATGTGGATCACCAACGGGCCAAATGCCGATGTGCTGGTGGTCTATGCCAAAACCGCGCCCGAGGCCGGGCCGCGCGGCATAACCGCCTTCCTGATCGAGAAATCCATGCCGGGTTTTTCAACTTCGCCGAAGCTGGACAAGCTCGGCATGCGCGGTTCCAATACCTGCGAACTGGTGTTCAACAATTGCAAAGTCCCGCACGAAAACGTGCTGGGTTCGCTGAATGACGGCGTCAGGGTGCTGATGTCTGGCCTTGATTACGAGCGCGCCGTGCTGGCGGGCGGGCCGCTCGGCATCATGGCAGCCTGTCTTGACACTGTGCTGCCCTATGTGCGCGAGCGTCGGCAATTTGGCCGCGCCATTGGCGAATTCCAGCTCATGCAGGGCAAGATTGCCGATATGTATGTGACGATGAATGCCACGCGCGCCTACGTCTATGCCGTTGCAGGGGCCTGTGATCGCGGCGAGACCAGCCGCAAGGATGCGGCGGGGGCCATCCTTCATGCCGCCGAGAAAGCCACCTGGATGGCGGGCGAGGCCATCCAGGCGCTAGGTGGCAATGGCTACGTGAATGATACCGCAACCGGGCGCTTGTGGCGCGATGCCAAGCTTTATGAAATTGGTGCGGGCACCAGCGAAATCCGGCGTATGCTGATCGGGCGCGAACTCTTTGAAGGGAAGGCCTGAACTCATGCCGGTGTTAGCCAGCGCCATCAACCCAAGGGACGCCGAGTTCATGGCCAATGCCGCCGCCTTCCAGGCGCAGGCCGAGGCTGTCGCAGCCCATCAAGCCAAAGCGGCGCTGGGTGGCACGGCGGCTTCGCGCCAGCGCCATCAGGAACGCGGCAAAATGCTGGCGCGCGAGCGGGTGGAGGCACTGCTTGATCCGGGCGCGCCCTTCCTCGAACTCTCGCCGCTGGCCGCGCAGGGCATGTATGGCGATGAAGTGCCGGGCGCCGGGCTGATTACCGGTCTCGGCCAGGTCAGCGGGCGCACCTGCATGGTTGTCTGCAATGATGCCACCGTGAAAGGCGGCACCTATTATCCGCTGACCGTGAAAAAGCACCTGCGCGCCCAGGAAATCGCCGCGCAAAACCATCTCCCCTGCATTTATTTGGTGGATTCGGGTGGTGGTTTTCTGCCCTTGCAGGACGATGTCTTTCCCGACCGCGAGCATTTTGGCCGCATCTTTTACAATCAGGCGCAGATGTCGTCCCAGGGCATTGCCCAGATTGCGGTGGTGATGGGCTCCTGCACAGCGGGCGGGGCCTATATTCCGGCGATGGCCGACCAGACCATCATCGTCAGGAATCAGGGCACGATTTTTCTGGGCGGCCCGCCGCTGGTCAAGGCCGCGACCGGCGAAGTCGTCAGCGCCGAGGATCTTGGCGGCGGTGATGTCCACACCAGACTGTCGGGCGTTGCCGATCACCTCGCCCAGTCCGATGCGCACGCGCTGGCTCTGGCGCGCGATGCAGTGCGGATTTCGCAAGGCCGCCCCGGCGATGCGCGGCCCATACCGGCCTTCAGGCCACCGCTCCATGATGCCGCCGAGATTGGCGGCATCATCCCCGCCGACACCCGCAAGCCCTATGACGTGCGCGACATCATTGCCCGGCTGGTTGATGGCAGCGAATTTGATGAATTCAAGCCGCGCTATGGCACAACGCTGGTCACCGGCTTTGCCCATATTCACGGTATGGCGGTGGGTATCATCGCCAACAATGGCATCCTTTTCTCCGAATCAGCGCAAAAGGCGGCGCATTTCATCCAGATTTGCGCCCAGCAGCAGATTCCTCTGGTGTTTCTGCAAAACATCACCGGCTTCATGGTGGGCCGTAAATATGAAAACGAGGGCATCGCAAGGAATGGCGCGAAGATGGTGACAGCGGTGGCGACTGCCGCCGTGCCGAAATTCACCGTGCTGATTGGCGGCTCGTTCGGGGCGGGCAATTACGGCATGTGCGGGCGCGCCTATAGTCCGCGTCTGCTGTTTGCATGGCCCAACAGCCGCATTTCGATCATGGGTGGCGAGCAGGCGTCGAGCGTGCTGGCGACAGTGCGCCGCGACGCACTGGAAGCGCGCGGGCAGGCATGGAGCGCCGAGGATGAGGAAGCTTTCCGCGCGCCGCTTCGCCAGCAATATG
>DAICZI010000258.1 GCA_027311205.1 Beijerinckiaceae bacterium
GTCGGGGACGTTCGCCCCTGTAACGCATTGCGTGCAGCGCGGCTTTCTGGCAATCTCCCCCAGGAGCGGTGGGATGGACAGCAGCCGGTGAACGGTCGTCCCTTGCGCATCCTTTGAGGCGGCATGAGGGTGGGACGGCAATGAATCCAATCTGGTTAATTATTTTGGGCGGGCTGCTATCGCTTGTCTATGGCGTGGTAACCGTGCGCGGCCTGAATGCCGCTGACGCTGGCAATGCGCGGATGCAGGAAATTTCTGCCGCGATTGCCGAAGGAGCCCAAGCCTATCTGAAACGCCAATACATGACGATTTTCATCGTCGGCATTATCATTTTTGCATTGCTCGTCTGGCTGCTCGGGCTCGGCGTTGCGGCTGGCTTTGTTGTCGGCGCGCTGCTTTCGGGCGCAGCGGGCTTCATTGGCATGAATGTCTCGGTGCGCGCCAACGTGCGCACGGCGCAGGCGGCCTCAAAATCGCTGGCCGCTGGGCTCGACATCGCCTTCAAGGCCGGTGCCGTCACCGGGCTTCTGGTCGCCGGGCTGGCGCTTCTGGGCGTTGCCGTCACCTTCTATGTGATGACCGGGCCGATGGGGCTTGCCCCCAACAGCCGGCAGGTGATCGACACTCTGGTGGCGCTCGGCTTTGGCGCCTCGCTGATTTCAATTTTCGCCCGTCTCGGCGGCGGCATTTTCACCAAGGGTGCGGATGTCGGTGCTGATCTCGTTGGCAAGGTCGAGGCTGGCATTCCGGAAGATGACACGCGCAACCCGGCCACCATCGCCGATAACGTTGGCGATAATGTTGGCGACTGTGCCGGCATGGCGGCGGATCTGTTCGAGACCTATGCGGTGACCGTGGTGGCGACCATGGTGCTGGGCTCGCTGTTTTTCTTCGGCAAGGGTTCCATCGGCGTCTCGGCGATGCTCTATCCGCTGGCGATCTGCGCGGTCTGCATTGTCACTTCCATCGTTGGCACCTATTTCGTGAAACTCGGGGCCAATAATTCAATCATGGGGGCGCTCTACAAGGGCCTGATTGTTACCGGCGTGCTTTCGATTGCCGGCCTGGCCATTGCGACGCAGTTTGTCGCCGGCTGGGGCTCAATTTGCATCGTCGGCGGGCGTGCCATTACCGGGCTGAACCTGTTCTACTGCGGGTTGGTCGGTCTGGCGGTGACGGGGCTGATTGTGGTCATTACCGAATATTACACCGGCACCGGCAAGCGCCCGGTGGTGTCGATTGCGCAGGCGTCGGTCACCGGCCACGGCACCAACGTCATTCAGGGCCTTGCCGTATCGCTGGAATCAACCGCGCTGCCAGCTTTGGTGATTGTTGCGGGCATTATCATCACCTCGCAACTGGCGGGCCTGTTTGGCACCGCCATTGCAGTGACGACCATGCTCGGCCTGGCTGGCATGATTGTCGCGCTGGACGCCTTTGGCCCGGTGACTGACAATGCCGGTGGCATTGCGGAAATGGCCGGACTTCCCAAGGAAGTGCGCCAATCAACCGACGCTCTGGATGCGGTGGGCAATACCACAAAAGCCGTCACCAAGGGCTATGCCATTGGTTCGGCGGGCCTTGGCGCGCTGGTGCTGTTTGCGGCCTATACCAATGATTTGCATCAGTTCATCTCGACCGGCGTGCCTCATTTCAAGGATGTCGGCACGGTGTCGTTTGATCTTTCCAACCCCTACGTGGTGGCGGGGCTGATCTTCGGTGGCCTGATCCCCTATCTCTTCGGCGGCATTGCCATGACGGCAGTAGGGCGTGCGGCGGGCTCGGTGGTCGAGGAAGTGCGCCGCCAGTTCAGGGAAAAGCCCGGCATCATGGCAGGCACTGACCGGCCTGATTATGGCCGCGCAGTCGATATGCTGACCAAGGCCGCGATCCGCGAAATGATCGTGCCGTCCCTGCTGCCGGTGCTGGCGCCGCTGGTGGTCTATTTTGGCGTGCTCGGCATTTCCGGCTCAAAGGCCAATGCCTTTGCGGCGCTGGGAGCGTCGCTGCTCGGCGTGATCGTCAATGGGCTGTTCGTGGCGATTTCGATGACCTCGGGCGGTGGTGCCTGGGACAATGCCAAAAAGAGCTTTGAGGATGGGTTTGTTGACAAGGACGGCGTCAAGCACCTGAAGGGCTCGGACGCCCACAAGGCCTCCGTCACCGGCGATACAGTCGGCGACCCCTACAAGGATACGGCAGGCCCGGCGGTCAATCCGGCGATCAAGATCACCAATATTGTGGCGCTGCTGCTGCTGGCCGTGCTGGCGCACTGATCGGCTTCTGACAAAGCCCGAATACGAAAACCCCGCCAGGCGACTGGCGGGGTTTTTTGTATCAGATGTCATTCAGGGGGGATGCGATTGAGAGGGACGGACGGCGCAGGTTGTGCTGGCGCGCTCCGCGGCCAAACCATCCCGTCAACCGTTATTTTGGTGACAGCACCATGATCATCTGCCGACCTTCGAGCATCGGCTCGGCTTCCACTTTCGCCAACAGCAACGTCTCGGCCTTCACCCGCTCCAGCAGGCGGTAGCCAATGTCCTGATGCGCCATTTCGCGTCCACGAAAGCGCATGGTGACCTTCACCTTGTCACCTTCCTCGAAGAAGCGTTTGACCGCTTTCATCTTGGTTTCGTAATCATGGTCATCAATACCGGGCCGCAGCTTGATTTCCTTGATTTCCACGACTTTCTGCTTCTTGCGGGCCTCGGCCAGCTTTTTTTGCTCGGTGAAGCGAAATTTACCGTAATCGAGGATTTTGCAGACCGGCGGCGTGGCGTTCGGCACGATCTCGACCAGGTCGAGCGCTGCCTCGCTGGCGATGGCAAGGGCGGCTTCAATTGTGATGACGCCGTGGTTCTGCCCTTCGTGGTCGATCAACTGGACTTCGCGGACACGTATGTCCTGATTGATGCGCGGCCCGTCTTTTTGCGGGGCGGCGGTGGCTTTCATGGGGCGGCGAATGGCTTTGTCTCCGTGCTGGTTGCGATATTCAGGTTGGTCATATCACGAAATCTCGCGCCAGACCAAAAAGCCCGACGCAAAATCAAGTTTACGCACCGCCACCGCCTCGACAATTTCATGTGCGAGCCGTCCGGTGCGTTGGAAAGCTTGGCATAATGCTGCTGCATGTCAAGCCCGCCGGTGGTCCTGGCTGGCGTTGATCAACCCATCATAAAGCGCCAGCGTTGTGTCATTCATCCGCTCCATCCCGAACTGGCTCACGACATGCGAGCGGGCGCGCAGCGCCAGCGCACTGCGGGCGCTGGCCCCAAGCGCCAGGGCCTCGCGCACGGCGGCGGCCAAAGCTGGCGCGTCATCGGGCGGCACCAGCCAGCCCGTGCGCTCGAAAGCTGGCACCAGCGGCGGGGCGAGCACTGTCTCCGAACTGGCCCCGTGGCTGGCGGCAATCACCGGCGTGCCCATGGCCTGGGCTTCCACCGCGACACGGCCAAATGTTTCGGGCACCGTGGTTGGCATGCAAACCAGTGCCGCCGCGCTATAGGCTGCGGGCATGTCGGTGCAATGGCCAACCCGCCGCACCTGGCCCTCAAGATGGTGGCGAGCGATCAATTGATCAAGTTCGCGGGCATAGCCTGTGCGGCCCTGCTCGTCGCCGGCCAGAACAAACTTCGTATCGGTGAGGCCCTCGCC
>DAICZI010000259.1 GCA_027311205.1 Beijerinckiaceae bacterium
ATAGGCAATGATGTAATAAGCCGGCGCACCTGAGCCATAAGAAAAGCCTGAAGCGCCAAGGAATGTAAACGTGGTGTAGATTTCGCCAGCCAGCAGCAAAAACACCAGAATGGGGCCAAAGCCCCGGCCGCCGACGGCCCAGCCTTCCAGCCCCATGTCATGACCGCGCCGGGCATAAAGCCCAAGTCCGAGAGCAAGGAGGGTGAATAGCGCCAGAATGGGCAGGGCGGCGTTCATGGCTGATCTCCTGCATTGGAGGGATCAAGCGCATAGAGCACCGTCATCAGCACGGAGGTGATGACCAGCCAGACCGAAACCCAGCCCAGCGGGAACGGCATGCCGAGGATGAAAGGATGCACATGGTTATGCAGCATGGGCCCGGCGAGAATGCCGATGAACGGGATAAGTGCGATCCAATAAACTGGTTTCATGTCAACCACCCAAAGCCTGGAGAAGGGGCAAGGCTAACACATAATTAACCACCCGCAAGGGCATGCGGGGCAGCTTCACGCGGATTTACGAGCTATTGGCGTGATTTACAGCAATGTGACTGCCGCATTGGCTCCTTGATACAAGGAGGCGCAGAACCAGCCCATATCAAGCCCAGGGGCGCGCTGCCGCAGCCTTGGCCTCAAAAGCGCCAATAGCCGGTGCCTTCACCATGGTCAGGCCGATGTCATCAAGCCCTTCCATCAGGCATTGCTTGCGGAACGGATCGATCGCGAAATTCACCTGCCCGCCATCAGGCCCCTTGATCGTCTGGCTGGCGAGATCAACGGTAAGGGTCGCATTGGCGCCGCGCCCGGCATCATCCATCAATTTGGCCAGGTCTTCGGGCGACACGACCACCGGCAATATGCCGTTCTTGAAGCAATTATTGTAGAAAATATCGGCAAACGACGTCGAAATCACGCAGCGGATTCCAAAATCCAGCAGCGCCCAGGGTGCGTGCTCGCGCGAGGAACCGCAGCCAAAGTTATCCTCGGCCACCAAAATTTGCGCATGTCGCCAGGCTGGCTTGTTCAACACGAATTCCGGGTTCTCAGCGCCCTGCTCGTCATAACGCATTTCCGAAAACAGGCCCTTGCCCAGCCCGGTGCGGGCAATGGTCTTCAGATATTGCTTCGGAATGATCATGTCGGTGTCGATGTTGGTGATCGGCAACGGCGCGGCAATGCCGGTGAGCGTGGTGAAGGGCGTCATGGGGCAAAGTCCCGATAGGTTAAGCCGATGGGCACATCGGCGGCATTGACATGCTCTAGGGCGCAAAGGGCTGGTGCGTCAACTTTGAGCGCCAGCATTATTTGGTGCCGTACATCCGGTCGCCGGCATCGCCGAGGCCAGGCACGATATAGCCGTGGTCATTGAGATGGCTGTCGATGGCCGCCGTCCATACCGCGACTTCGGGATGGGCTTTGGCCAGCGCCGCGAGGCCCTCGGGTGCCGCCAGCAGGCAAACAAAGCGGATATCTTTCGCGCCCCGGCTTTTGATCAGGTCAAGGGCGGCAATGGCGGAATGGCCGGTGGCCAGCATCGGATCCATGATGATGGTGAGGCGATCGGCGATATCAGCGGGTGCCTTGAAATAATATTCCACCGCCTGCAGCGTGGCCGGATCGCGGTAAAGCCCGATGTGCGCGACCGGCGCCGAGGGCACCAGTTGCAGCATGCCATCCAGAAACCCGGTGCCGGCGCGCAAAATCGGCGCCAGAACCAGCTTTTTTCCGGCAATGACCGGTGCCTGCATCGAGGTCAGGGGTGTCTCGATGGCCACATGCTCAAGTGGCAGGTCGCGCGTCACCTCATAGCAGAGCAGCATGCCGATTTCATTCAGCAACTGCCGAAATCCCTGCGTCGAGCGATGCTTGTCGCGCATAAGGCTCAGCTTATGGGCAACCAGCGGATGGGAGACGACATGAACCTGATCCACTTGCGGCTCCCGTGGGGCTTAGCCTTCTTCGTCGGGCTCGATATCGCCGTCGATCAGGTCGGCAACATCCGCGGTGCCTTCTTCTTCTTCTTCGAGGAAGCTGTCGGTATCGGCCGGGTCATCTTCAATCTCGATGTCATCGACCACGAGACCTGCTGCCGGATCAGCAGCAGCGTCCGCCTCAGCCAAGGGCACCATGTTCTCGGCCACGGGATCAACGATCACTTCATCATCGACAACTGCAGCACCTGCCGGCCCGGTTCTGGCCGTCAAAACCGGCACAATGAAATGCGCACCGCATTTCGGACAGATGATCGGATCGCGATTGAGATCGTAAAATTTAGTCGCGCAAGACTGGCACAGGCGCTTGCCGCCAAGTTCAGGTTTGGCCAAGAGTTCAAATCCTTGTGGAATGCACGGCATGCCGTCGCCGCGTCAAATGACGGCATCGGTTAATCGGGCTTGAAGCGACTGTCAATCACTTAAGGCAAGATAACCATACTACGTGTCATATGGGGCTTCACCGGCCCTGCTTCAATCCGAAGCTCTGGGCAATGAATTGGCCGGCGTGTTTCAGCCCGGCGGGGTCAATGCCGTGGCCGACGCCCAGCGAAATATGATATTGGGCGGTCAGCTCTGCCTTTCCAAGTTCATCGGTCGCCATGAACAGCGCGTCAATCGGGATGACCTGATCCTGATCGCCGTGCACCAGCAGCATCGGCGTCGCCTTGTTGACAACCTCGCTGAGATGCTCCGGCCCGACCAACATGCCGGAAAATCCAACAATTCCCGCAATCTGGCGGGCCCGGCGCAGCCCGACATGCAGGGCCACCATCGTGCCCTGGCTGAAGCCCACCAGCGCCAGTTTGTCATCGCCAAGCCCGTGTTTGGCAAGTTCGCTGTCCAGAAACGCATCCAGAACCGGCCGCGCTTTGGTGACCCCCTGCCAACGCTCGTCGTTCTCGCGCTGCGACAGGGCGAACCATTGCCGACCCATCGGCGACATGGCGCAAGGCTCGGGTGCGTGGGGTGCGACAAAGGCGGCATCAGGCAAAAGTGTCGCCCATTGGCGGCCAAGCTCAATCAAATCCTTGCCGTCGGCTCCATAGCCGTGCAAAAACACGACCAATTGCCGGGCTTTCCCCGATTTTGGCGCGATGCGCGGGCCGTCGATCATGGCAACCATGGCACTGAAATTCCTTTGTTGAGCTTGACCTGCCTTGTGGCCAGTGTGAAGCATGGCGTCAAGGGCGGGCCGATTTGCAAGGCTGCGCAAAAGCGTGAACATGGCTTTTTGATCAACCCAAGGCTCCGAATCGCTACCGATGGCCAGTCCGCCCCGCCCCTTGCTAACGCCCGAGAAGCGCGCCGACGACGCGGAAATGTCGCTGCGACCCTTGTCGCTGGATGATTTCACCGGCCAGGCCGCATCGCGTGCCAATTTGCGGGTGTTTATCGAGGCGGCCAAAGCGCGGCGCGATGCGCTGGATCACGTGTTGTTTGTCGGCCCGCCGGGGCTTGGCAAAACCACGCTGGCACAGATTGTCGCCCACGAACTTGGGGTCAATTTCCGCTCGACTTCCGGGCCAGTCATCGCCAAGTCGGGCGATCTCGCCGCGCAATTGACCAACCTTGAAGAGCGCGACGTGCTGTTCATCGATGAAATCCACCGGCTGAACCCGGCGGTGGAGGAAATCCTCTATCC
>DAICZI010000025.1:0-8499 GCA_027311205.1 Beijerinckiaceae bacterium
GTTTATGCCGATATCGCCCGCCAGATTGCGGGCAATTTGGCTGACGTCGTCCGCGACCCTGCCCTTGCGAAAGGGCATTCTGGCGTCGTTCTTGATCTCGATAGCGGCAGCGGGCACCTGCCCTTTCATGGTGCTGTTTCCGCCAGTTCTGTCGGCTTTGCGCGCCATTCGCCGCAATGGCTGCACGTGGCGGCGATGCAGGCGCTGGCACGCCGGCTGGCCGCAGCGCTGCAACTGCGCGATCCTCGCCACAAGGGCGATTATGCGGCGCATCTGAAGGCTTTTGAAAATCAACTGGCCCCGGTCATCACCGAAATGAACGAATTGCGGAGCAAATATCGCGGCTCAGCAGTGTTTGCCGCGGATCCAGAATTTGCCAATATGCTTGATGATCTGCATTTCGGAATTCGGAACCGCGCGGCATTGGCGGCGCTTGATGCCAAAGGCCCGGCGAGGATGAAAGCAGTCAAAACCCTCGCCTTGCGTATCACGGCAGCGGCGGCGGGCGTGCTGGTTTACAGCGTTGAGGCCAAAGACATTGCCACGACATTCCTGAAAAAGGCGGCGGATCAGGCTGGCGTGCCCAGTGTGGGCGTCTGGCGTGACAAGCCGCAGGGGCTGAATTACCAACGCTTCATGCTGCGCGAACTTTTGACACTGCATGGCGCCTTGAACGAGGCCGCGCCATGATGCGGGCTGTGAAATATGTCATGGCTCCGGCGTTCGCCATGATGATGGCCATGCCTGCCCTCGCGCATCCGCATATTCTGGTGAAAGCCAGAAGCGAGTTGTTGTTCAACCCTCAGGGCGAAGTGACCGGCGTCACCCACATCTGGGATTTCGACAAGGCCTTTTCCGCCTTTGCCGTGCAGGGCTATGATTCGAAGCACGATGGTCGCCCAAGCCAGGCTGATTTGCAACCTTTAGCCAAAATCAACATGAATTCGCTGAGCTATTACAAGTTTTTCACGTCGCTGGTGCTGGATGGGCAAACGCTAACACCGGCCCAGCCAACGGCCTTTTTTGATACCTTCATCCACGATACGCTGGAAATTCATTTCACCCTGCAATTTCCCAAGCCGCTGGCCGTCAAGGGCAAGAGTTTTGAACTGCGGGTCTATGATCCGGAATATTTTGCGGCCGTCAGCTTCGCCAAACATGATCCGGTGACTCTCGGCGCAGGCCATCCTGATTGCGCGATCACGCTGCATCGGCCAGGCCAGCTTGACCCGGCGATGGCCGCCAAACTCGCGGCCATTCCGGCGAGCCAGCATGATGTCCCCGCCGCCCTTTTTGCGGTCACCAACCGCCTCATCAATGCGGCGGAGGTGGCGTGCAAATAATCCTGGCGGCAAGCCCCATGGGGCCATTTGGCACCGGCCTGCCCGATACCGGAGGCCTTTCGGCCGGTGGCATGTTCCCCGGCCTGTTTGGCTGGCTTGTCGAAACCCAGATGAGGTTCAATAACGAACTCACCGGTGCTGTCGAAAGCATCCGCCACAATGGCGCAGCGTTTTGGGCCTTGATCGGCATTGCCTTTGTTTACGGCGTCATCCACGCCGTCGGCCCCGGCCACGGCAAGGCGGTGATTTCCGGCTGGATCATGGCCAACCGCGAGAACCTGCGCAATGGCATCGCGCTCGCCGGGCTTGCGGCACTCGCCCAGGCGGTGAGTGCAATCACGCTGATTTTGGTGGCTGCGCTGTTTTTGCATCTCACCAGCGTCTCAATCACCAGGACGACGCTCGGCTTCGAGATTGGCTCGGATGTGCTGATCATCGGGCTTGGCCTGTGGCTGGTGTGGCGCCGCGCCTTGCGACCGATTTTACGGCACCGCGCGGCCCTGGCGGCGTCGGACGGGCTGGGACATCTGGCTTTCAGTGCGCCGCAAATTGCCGCGGCGCCGGCGTCACGCTTTGCGGCAGAGGCCGCGGCCTTTTGCGAGCAGGATGATGATTGCGACTGTGGCGGCTTGCACATTCCCAGCGCTGCGGCCTCACAGGGCAGGCTTGATCTGCGCCGTGCCTGGAGCGTGATGGCGGCAACAGCGCTGCGCCCCTGCACCGGCGCGCTGATCGTGCTGGTGTTCGCACTGTCGCAGCATGTGCTTTATGCAGGCATAGCCGCCACCATCGCCATGAGTTTCGGCACGGCGCTCTCCGTGTCAGTTCTGGCGGCCCTGGTCGTCAGCCTGCGCGGCAGCCTCACGATGGCCTCTGGTGGTCCGCGTTCCTGGGCGGCGCGCTTGTTGCGGGCCCTGGAAATCCTCGCCGCCTGCCTGTTGCCGCTGGCTGGCGCCCTGATGCTATATGTGCATTTGCATGTATCGTGATGGTTTGCCGCCTGGAATGGCAACACAACGCACGGGCGCCTGGCGTGAATGACCGGGCACCCATGCTGGCAACCTGTGATCCCGCTGAAGATCTGTACCTGAGCCTGGACGTCGATGCCTTCATCCGCGCCCCACAAGACCTCAATAATTGATCTGCGCCAGCCGCCGCAATTCGTCCGGCGTGGTTGAACCGAAGCCGAAGAATTCAAGATAGGCGGGGATTTGCTCGAACAGCATGTCAGTGCCCACCTGCACCCGGCACCCGCGCGCCAGTGCTGCGGCCAAAAACGGCGTATGCTCGGCTTTCATCACCACCTCGCCGACAAAGCTCGAAGGCGCGATGCGCGCAACGTCCATCGGCAAGGGATCATCCGCCTTCATGCCAATGGGTGTTGCATTGACGACAATGTCATAGCCCGCCGGATCAAGGTTGCCGACCGCCAGTTCAAGTCCGGGATAATGGGCTTTCAGACGCGCGGCCAATGCTGCGGCGCTAGGCGGATGGGCGTCCGACACCGCCAGCGCCGCGACCCCTGCTTTGGCCAGCGAGGCGGCAATGGCCGAACCGACGCCACCACTGCCCAGCACAAAGGCGCGCTTTCCCGCCAGTTGCTGGCCCTTGCGCAAAACACCGCGCACAAAACCCTCGCCATCGAACATATCGCCGAGCAGGGAGCCGTCGGCGCGCATGAGCACGGCATTGCAGGCCCCGGCGATTTTGGCCGTCGTGCTGGCTTCATCCAGCAAGGCCATGGTCGTCACCTTGTGGGGCATGGTGATCAGCGCCCCCCGCAGATTGGTCAGCGTGAACAGGCTCTTGAAAAACGTAGCAAAAGTCTCCGCCTTCACCCCCATGGGCACCACCACGGCATCAATGCCGCGATCATCGAACCACGGGTTGTAGATCATGGGTGCCTTGAATGTCTCGGTGGGCCAGCCGAGATGGGCAATCAGTGTGGTTCTGCCGCTGATCATGGGTGTTCCCTGAATTTGTAAAGCGTCGCTGCACCCGCCATCAAGGCGAGGAAGCGGCTTCGGTGCCACGAACCGCCCTCAGGCAGCCCGTTGCAAGTCTTACGGCGCTTTTCATACCACGACAGATCAACGCTTGGCACGGGGCACGTGGGGGGCGCGTTGCGAACAAATGGCTTGCCTAAAGCTTGCCGTGCCTGCATGACAAACAGCTCCTAACAAGGATATCGTGATCCGATGACCGCCGTCGATTTTGCCGGATTTTTTGACAGGCTCGCGCAGGATTCCGGCGAAGTCATCCTGCCGTTTTTTCGCAGCCACATTGGCGTCGAGGATAAATCGATCCCAGGAACTGCGCGCAGCTTTGATCCGGTGACGGAAGCTGACCGGGCCGCGGAGACCGTGCTGCGCCGCCTGATTGGCGCGGCATTCCCCAATCACGGCATTATCGGTGAGGAATTCGGCAACCAGAACCCGGATGCCGAATATGTTTGGGTGCTTGATCCGATTGATGGCACACGCTCGTTCATCAGCGGTGTCCCGATGTGGGGAACACTCATCGGTCTGATGCATCATGGTGTGCCAGCTTACGGGGTGATGAACCAGCCTTTCACGCGCGAGCGGTTTCGCGGCGATGGCCAGGCGGCATCCATGAGCCATGCCGACACGGCGCCACGGCGCTTGCACACGCGCGCCTGCACCACGCTGGAACAGGCGACATTGCTGACCACTTCGCCCACTCTGTTCCCGGAGCGCGAACGCGCGCTCTATCAGGCGATCGAGGCTGACGCCAGGCTGGTGCGTTATGGCTGTGATTGCTATGCCTATTGCATGCTGGCGTCCGGCCATGTCGATCTGGTGATCGAAAGCGGCTTGCAGCCCTATGATATCGTCGCGCTGATCCCGATTATTGAGGGCGCTGGCGGACGCATCACCAACTGGCAGGGCGAAAGTGCCGCCAGGGGCGGCAACATCGTCGCCAGCGGCGATCCGGCGCTGCATGATCAGATCTTGGCGCGCCTCAACCGCTGACCGAACCAGGAACAAAGGCGTCGAAGGCGGCGAAGAACTGTTCGCGCAGTTCGTCACGTTCGATCATGAGTTCATGCTGGGCACCCTGGATGACCACAAGGCTGCGACCTTTCATGAAACTCACGAAGCGTGTCGTGGCCTCGGTATCCACCACCTGATCCTGTCCGGCGGCAATCGTGAGGCAAGGCACGGGAATCGACATGGGATAGTCAACGTCCCTGAATGCCGCCATCAGCCGGAAAGCCTCGTCAAGCCATTGGACAGTGGGCGAGCCCGTCCATACATCCGGGCATTCCTGGGCCATCGTGGTGAATTTGGCATAGCGCACCGGGTCACTAGTCAGGATATTCTTTTCGAAGGGTGTGAGAAAATAGGCCTTGCCATCGCCGCCGGGCACATAGTTGCGGCCAAGGCCCATCCAATTCAGCGTCCGCGCCAGACGCCGCGCCCCTTTGGGCCAGGACAGGCCAGCCAGATCAATCATCGGCGCGCTCAGCACCACACGGGTATAATTCGAAGGTGCGGCGTGCAGGCGCATGAGGAGGAGGGCTCCGCCCATGGAATGGCCGAGGGCGAACCAGGGCTGCGCGCAGTCCTGTGCGATCATCCAGGCCTCAACCGCCGCCAAATCCTCGATATAATCCTCCATCGCCGCAACATGACCCTTGCGGGGGTCCCGCAAGGCTCGCGTCGACAGGCCCTGTCCGCGCCAGTCGAAGGTGACGACATTCAGCCCGCGCGCCAGCATGTCACCTATGGTTTCGTTGTATTTCTCGATAAATTCACCGCGCCCTTGCGCCAGAAGCAGTGTGCCGCGTACGGGCTGCGTCGTGCGCCAGCACGCCAGGCGCAAGGTGACCTTGTCACGCGTCGTAAGGGCCGTGACCATGCCGCCCGCTGGGGCAGGATTGGTGCTGGTCGAATAGATTTTCATGGTGCTGTTCCGCGCGGCAAGGGTGACAGCTTGCCACAGCGCGGCGACTTTCGCCAACTGCCCTCGCCGTTTATTTCAGGCAGCAATAACCGCCGGGCGTGCCTTGGTGGCGATGGCTTCCAGCCAACTCGCGTAAAGCTCGATAGCCGGCTCGCGCCAGCGCTGACGCGGCATGTGGGTGGCCAGCACGTCATCATAGCGATGAAGTAACGCGGGATCACGCTGCTGGCGTGCCCTGGCGGCAAGGTCCTGCAGGCGCAACCGCAAGGCAGATGAAAAATAGTGGGCCGGCGGCGCCGGGTGATGGGCGGCTTAGCCATTGAGGAAGCGGCGGACGTCCCGACGATATTCCAGCGCCAGGGCCTCGGCGTTATATTCAGGATGGCCTTGCACAAACAGCATGTGCGGGCTGGCGCGGCGGGTGAACCAATCCGGCCCGACCACGGCGCTTTGGGTCAGGATGGTATAGTCTTTCGCCAGCAATTCATCGGCATCGAGACCGTGATAGCGTGATTGCGGGGACACCGGGTTCCCGGCAAGGTGGCGCAGCACCGGGGCATTCGCGATCATGTCCGTCTGAAAAATCCCGCTGAGCTTTTCGGGCAACCGCACCCGCTCGATGCCATCCAGGTGCAGCACAGCCGCATGGGCGGCGCGGCAGGACCATAGCACCGGCAAGTCATGGGCGACGGTGACATCAATCAGCGCTGCCATTTTTGCCCAATGTGGTTCGGCCCGCATATCGGGCAGCAAGGCTTCGCCGCCGGTGACGACCAGCGCATCAAGGCTGGCATCGGCGAGCGTCGATACATCAGCGGAGGTGGCGGCAAGCTCCACGGCGATTTCAGGGTTGCGCGGGATTTCACTGATATGAAACAGGCTGAGCGTCAGGGTCGGAAATCCTGCCCCCAGCAGGCGGGCCGCTTTGGCGATCAGTTCAGCAAACTGGCGCTCGGTCGCGCGCAGGGCGGCATCCGGCATGTTGTTGACCAAGCCGATGCGCAACGGCTTGCGCCGTGCCGGAATGAAAAGACGCGGGAAATCGGGTGTCATGACATCATCCTCCCGCTGCCAGCCGCAACGGCGCACGCCGGGCAACCGCCGCGCTCAATGCCTGGTCGAGATCAGCGATAATATCGTCACTATGCTCGATGCCGACGCTGATGCGGATGGTTTCGGGCTTGATTCCCGCCTTGATCTGGTCTTCCGGCGCCATTTGCCGGTGGGTGGTCGAAGCCGGATGGCAGGCCAGCGTCTTGGCATCGCCAATGTTGACGAGACGGCGCACCAGCTTCAGCGCGTCGAAAAACGCTTTGCCATCGTCCATCGTCCCGGCAATGCCGAACGTCAGAATCGAGGGTGCCTGTCCACCAAGCTGGCTCTGCACCAGAGCGTGATAGGGATTGTCGGTGAAACCTGAATAATTGACCCAGGCCACGCGCCGATCATCGCGCAGGAATTGCGCAATCGTGCGGGCGTTGCTGACGTGCCGTTCCATGCGCAACGCCAGCGTTTCAATACCCTGCATGAGCTGAAAGGCGCTGGTGGCAGGCAGGATCGCGCCGGTGGTGCGCATCCAGACGCTGCGCGCCCGCGCAATATAGGCTCCCGCACCGAAGCGCTCCGTGTAGATCAGTCCGTGATAGGAGAGGTCGGGCTCGTTGAAAATCGGAAATCGCGCGGGTTGGGTGCGCCAGTCAAACCGGCCTGAATCAACGATGATCCCGCCCAGGGTCGTGCCGTGACCGCCCATGAATTTGGTCAGCGAATGCACAACGATATCGGCACCATGTTCAATCGGGCGCAACAGGGCGGGTGTTGCGACCGTGTTGTCAACGATCAGCGGCACGCCGGCAGCATGGGCGACGCGCGCAATCGCGGCAATGTCGCAGATATTGCCAGCGGGATTGCCGACGCTTTCACAAAACACCGCGCGGGTCGTGTCATCGATCTCGGCGGCAATGTCAGCGGCGCTGTCGCTTTTGGCGAAACGTGCCTTGATGCCCTGGCGTGGCAGCACGTGCGCCAGCAGGGTGTGCGAGGTGCCGTAAAGTTGCGGGGTCGCGACAATCGTGCCGCCGTGATCGGCCAGCGTCGCAAAGGCGTAATGCAGCGCGGCCTGGCCGCTGGCAACGGCGAGCGCCCCGATGCCGCCTTCCATCGCCGCGACGCGCTTTTCGAGAATATCGGTGGTCGGGTTGGAAATGCGGCTGTAGCGGAAGCCCTCAGCCTCCAGATCGAACAGCGCTGCGGCATGATCGGCACTATCAAAAATATAGGCCGCGGTCTGATAGATCGGCACGGCAGCGGCCCTGGTCGTCGGATCGCCGTCAAAGCCGCCGTGGATCGCCAGAGTTTCCAGCCGCATTTCATTCATCTCCTTCAGGCCAGCCGCAAGGTGCGGCGCAACGCTGCGGACCAGAGCGCCGGGTCAAGCCCGTGGGTGGCAAACAGCGCCACCGCCAGCCGATCCATGCCAAAAGCGACGCAACCACTGTGCGGCATCGCGCCGTCCTCATCGCGCATGTCCCAGACTTCGGTGAAATGTTCGAGGTGATAGTTGAAACTCATGCAGGCTGTGGGCTTTACCGATGAAACCACCGGCACCAGCAGTTCGAATTTCAACGCTTGCTGCACCTGGCTTGCCGCCATGATTTCGCCGCCGCGCCCAAAAAACGGGTCATTGGCAACATCAATGGCGTAGGCGAGGCCAAGTTCATCGGCCATGGCCTCGGCACGCTCGATCCATTCGGCCCGGAAGGCGAGAATTTGTTCCGGCGTGCCAATGCGGACATATTCGCGCATCCGGAACGATTGCAGCCGGTCGATTGATGTGGAGGGCTCGCGGCGGAAACAATCGCAGGCGACATCGAACCAAAGCCCGGCGCGCGGCACCGGCCCGGCTTCCGCCGCCATCGGATAGATCGGATAGCAACTGGCTGGGCTGAGCACGAGGTCGCTGGCAGCCAGCGCATCGGTCCAGTCGGCTTCACCGGCATTGAAGCTCGTCACCGTGCTGGTGATCTCGCGCTCCGAACCGGTAAGACAACACATGCAGCCGAGCAAGTTGGGGAAGGAATTGAGATAGCCCGAGCGCTCGATCATCTTGCGGCTCATCACCGGCGGAAACCGGAAGATAGCCGCCTCGGCCGGGCGCTTGGCGTCAATGAAAGCCTCCAGCCCGCGCACGACCGCCTCATAGCGACCTGTGCGGGCCATGACACCATCA
>DAICZI010000025.1:8527-10739 GCA_027311205.1 Beijerinckiaceae bacterium
CGTCTGCTGACCTTCGGCATTGAGCGGCGGGGCTTTCAGGGCGATGTTCATGGGTGGGGTTTCCTCAAAAGTCGGGGGTGCGGGTTCAGGTAGCCAGTGACCCCGCCGTCTCGATCATCAGCGGCGCAATGCCGAGATTGCCAAGAATCCGGTCATTGTTGATCATCAAGGGTGCCGAGAGAACATCGCGCAGCGCACGGGCGTTGCTGGCCTCGCCATCTTCGCGGTAACCGGGCAGGCCATTGGCGCGCAGCGAGGCCATCACCGAGGCCAGCGCCAGTTCCGACGCATCGACCTTCAGCAAGGTGATGGCCGTCTGCACATCGAGCTGGTTCATCATTTCAGGGGCCCGGGCATTGATCTCGTATTGGTCGAGAGCCTGATTAAGCATGGCGCGTAGCGCCGTGAGATTCGTGGCGGCGCGGTTCAGCCACATCACGCCCGAAGGCACGGTGCCGCTGCTGGCCGCCAGTTTGCGCAAATGCCGCCGCGCCCGCTCATGGGCTCCCGCAGCAATCCCCGCCCAGACACTACCCCACATCATGGATACGGCGGGCATCATCGACTGGGTGTGGATGGTCGCATAATCGACCGGCATGATCTGGTCGAGTTGACCGCGTCCCTTGAGCGAGAAGCCTACCGAACAGGTGCCGCGCATCCCCAGTGTCGTCCAGCCAACGGTGGGCGTAAGCGTGTAATCCGCCTTTTCCAGCACGACCAGAACCTGGTCTGACGTGGCGGCAGCGGCATTGCGCCGGGCTGTGGTGACAAGGGCATCGGCCTGCTCGCCATAGGAGATGCAGGTAGCTGCGCGTTCCAGTGTGAAATCATGGCCATCCACGACCACCGGCGCGGCCGAATTGCGCACATCGCCGCCGTTTTGCCCCTCGGTTGTCGAGGACGCCAGCAGCAATTGTTCTGCGGCCATCCGGCGCATGAAGGCCAGTTGCCATGCATTGTCGCCGTGATGGTCAATGATGCAGACGGCCTTGACCTGATGCATGGCAAAAATCATTGCCGTTGAGGCGCAGGCCTGCCCGAGGATATAACAGACTTCGGCAATGTCGCGCATGGTGGCACCGGCACCGCCGAGCGCGACAGGAACCATGGCCCCAAGAAGTTTCTCGTCGCGCAAAGCTGCCAAAGCTTCATGCGGAAACCGGGAATTTTGATCGACATGCTCGGCATGGGCGCGGGCAACGACAGCCACGTTCTGAGCGCTTTTGGTGAAGGGGCTCCGTTTTTGCGGCATGTCCCCAAGCAAGCCATTCACGGATTGGTGTATGTTCACGTCCTTCTCCTCTGAACTAGCGGCCAGCTTCTTGTTTAATGAAGTTAACCTTGCATAATTGAAATCTTTTACAACACGAAGTTGACGATAAAGCTAAGAAATGCGGTAAACATGAACCAATTTTGTCGTTATAATTTCTTCGTTATTATTTACTTTTGATTGACTCTGATGCAGCAACGCCAGCCCGAATTCCGGACACTCCTGGTTGCGGCAATTATCAAGAGCCTGATGAGCAAGGGGCCTTGCGTCGCGCAGGAATGGGCGGCAAAATCAGCGGATCAATGGAAGGGCTCAGCTTTGATGAAACTTTACAATTCGCCGCTGTCGCCTGCGGGCCGCATCGTGCTTTTGACGGCACGCCATTTGGGGCTTGAGCTTGACACCCATCAGGTCAATGCGGCGGCCGGCGAGCACAAGTCGGCGGACTATCTCAAGCTCAACCCCAATGGCTTGTTTCCGGTGCTGGTGGATGGCGACTTCGTCCTGTGGGAAGCCAATGCCATTGCGCAATATCTCTGCAGCAAGGTGCCAGGCACGCGGCTCTGGCCGCAGCAGGGCCGCGCGCAGGCCGATGTGACGCGCTGGCAATTCTGGACGGTTGCGCATTGGATACCGGCGCTCCGCCCCTACATACGCGAGAATTTCTTCAAGCAGCTGCAGGGGATGGGTGAGTCGGATGCTGCGATGCTCGCGGCGGCATTGCCGCAGGTGCAGCGTTTCGCCGGCGTGCTGGAGGGGGCGCTGAAAGGTCGCAACTGGTTGGCCGGCGATAGCGTGACCCTGGCAGATTTTGCTGTCGCGTCGGGGCTCATGTATCTGGAGCCAGCCATCCTGCCGTTGCACGAATATGCCGCCATCATGCGGTGGTTTGACGGCGTCAGGGCGCTGCCGGCCTGGGAGGAAACCACGCCAGCACAGCTA
>DAICZI010000260.1 GCA_027311205.1 Beijerinckiaceae bacterium
AAAGAAACCTGCCTCGAATTCACGCCCCGATTCGCAGCACTTTGCCCACGACGGGCAAAGTTTGGGCAAAGTGAGGCTGTTTTGCCTCTTCCGATGTCCAAAGGAATCGTGACTTGTTAGAATCGCAACACGGCCCCGTAGCTCAGCAGGATAGAGCAGCGGTTTCCTAAACCGAAGGTCACAGGTTCAAATCCTGTCGGGACCACCAAAGGCCTCAGCCCTCGCGCAACCATGGTGGCACGATGTCGGCGTCAATCATCGTCTGCAGCGTCGGCCTTGCCCGCACCACGGCCCAGCGGCTGCCATCGACCATGACTTCGGGCACCAGAGGCCGGGTATTATAGGTGCCAGCCTGCACCGCGCCATAGGCGCCGGCCGAAAAGACACTGACCAGATCACCGGCCTGCAAGGGCGGCATGGCGCGATCCTCCGCCAGATAATCGCCGCTTTCGCAGACCGGGCCAACGACATCGACGGGCAAGCGCGGCGCGGCGGGCGCGGGCTGCACCACAGGCAGGATCTCGTGCCAGGCTTCATAAAGCGTGGGGCGAATCAGGTCATTCATCGCGGCATCGACAATGACGAAGGTCTTGCCCGCGCCGTGCTTCACGTAAATCACCTCCGCCACCAAAATCCCGGCATTGGCGGCGATCAGGCGGCCATGCTCGAACATCAGCTTCAGCCCGAGACCGCCCAGATGCTTCAGGATGGCGGCGGCATAGGCCTGCGGGCTGGGCGGTTCGGGATCATCGGCGCGGTAGCGCACGCCAAGGCCGCCGCCAACATCAATATGCGACAGCCTGTGGCCCTGCGAAGTCAGCACTTCGACAAGCCCTTTGAGCCGGGCGCAGGCCTCCTCGAACGGGGCCAGATCAACAATCTGGCTGCCGATGTGCATGTCAACGCCAGTGATGGCGATGCCGGGCAAGGCGGCAGCGCGGGCATAGACTCTGGGGGCGTCGCCGAGCGGGATGCCAAATTTGTTGGCATGGGTGCCGGTGGAGATTTTGGCATGGGTCAGCGCATCGACATCGGGATTGACCCGCACGGAAATGCGCGCCTCCAGCCCCATGCTGGCGGCGACCTCTGACAAAGCCTCAAGCTCGGGCGCGGATTCGATGTTGAAACACAGGATATCCTCGCGCAGGGCCAAAGCCATTTCGTCGCGGGTTTTGCCGACGCCGGAAAACACGATGCGCGATCCTGGCACGCCAGCGGCTCTGGCGCGCATGATCTCGCCGCCCGACACCACATCCATCCCGGCCCCAAGCCGCGCCAGTGTGGTCAGCACCGCCTGGTTGGAATTGGTCTTCATGGCAAAGCACAAAAGGTGCGGCACGCCGGCAAAAGCTTCATGGAACGCCTGATAGCGCTCCTTCAGCGCCGCGCTGGAATAGCAATAAAACGGCGTGCCGACCTGACGCGCGATCTCGCGCAGGTCAACGCCATCGGCATGAAGAATGCCGTCCCGATAGGCAAAAAAGGTCATGGCAAAACAGTCATGAAGAGGGCTCGAATCAAAGCAGGGGATCGAGGACGAAGGACTGTTTGGGAACCTCAACAGGCGTCGGCTTGGCATGGCGCGGCAGCAGGTTGCCGGTCGAGATCACATCGCCGGAGGCGGGCGCCTGCGCTTTGGCTTGCTGCGCGGCAAGGGCTTGCGGCGTGGCAAGGCCCGGCGGGGCTTCCAGTGCCCCGCGCCGTCCGCATCCGGCCAGCCCAGGCACGATCAGGGCCAATGCGGCCATTGCAGCAATTCGTCTCAAGCCCCAGGCTCCTTCGTTGCCTCAGCCTTAACCTCTTTCGTCAGCCGCGCCAACCAGCGGCGCGCCTGGCTCATCACATTCTTCGGGGCGGTGCCGCCATAAGACACGCGGCTTTCGACCGAGCGGCGCACACCGAGTACAGCATAAATCCCGGCGGTTATGCCAGGATGAACGCTGTTCATCTCCTCCAGCGTCAGGTCTTCCAGCCCGCAGCCGCGCGCCTCGGCCATTGCCACAAGGCGGCCCGTGGCATGGTGCGCCTCCCGGAACGGCAGGTTGAGGCGGGCCACCAGCCAATCGGCCAGGTCGGTCGCGGTGGCATAGCCCGCACCCGCCGCCTTCTTCATGCGCCGGGCATCGACGGTGAGATCGAGAATCATGCCGCGCATGGCTGCAAGGCAGAGCGACAGCGATTCCAGCGCGTCGAATGTGCCTTCCTTGTCTTCCTGCATATCCTTGGAATACGTCAGCGGCAGGCCCTTCATCACCACCAGCAGGCCGGTGAGTGCGCCATAAATGCGCCCGGTCTTGCCGCGCACCAGTTCAGCCGCATCAGGGTTGCGCTTTTGCGGCATGATCGACGAGCCGGTGGTAAAGGCGTCCGACAAGGCCACAAAGCCAAATTGCGGCGTGACCCAGAGCACGATTTCTTCGGCGAGCCGCGACAGGTGCATCGCGCAAATGGCGGCGCAGCTTAGCACCTCAAGCGCAAAATCACGAACCGACACGCTATCCAGCGAATTGGCGGTCGGCCGGTCAAAGCCCAGTTCGCGCGCCGTCATGTGCCGGTCAATCGGAAACGATGTGCCCGCCAGCGCCGCCGCACCGAGCGGACATTCATTGAGCCGCACCCGCGCATCTTTGAGGCGGGCGCGGTCGCGGGCCAGCATTTCGACATAGGCGAGCAAATGATGGCCGAAGGTCACCGGCTGGGCGGTTTGCAGATGGGTGAAGCCCGGCATGATGGTTTTGGCGTGTTCGCGCGCCCGCGTCGCCAAGGCCACCTGCAGGTCGCGCATTTGCGCATCCAGCGCATCGGCGGTGTCGCGCACCCAGAGGCGGAAATCCACCGCCACCTGATCATTGCGCGAGCGGGCGGTGTGAAGACGCCCCGCATCGGCCCCGGCCAAAGTGGCCAGTCGCGATTCGACATTCATGTGAATGTCTTCGAGCGCGCGCGAAAATGTGAAGCTGCCTGCGGCAATTTCGCCCGAGATTGTTGAAAGGCCTGTGCTAATGTCCCCGGCGGCCTGCGGCGTGACAATGCCCTGGGCCCGCAACATCGCAACATGGGCTTTAGAGGCGGCAATGTCCTGGCGTGCCAGTTTCCGGTCGAAATCAATGGAGGCGTTGATCTCCTGCATGATCGCGTCCGGCGCGGCACCAAAGCGCCCACCCCACATTTTATTGCTCATTCAGCCCTCTTTCCGCCCGATCCAGAACGCATCATGACCGATCCTGACCAAGACCGCCAACATGTTTTCCGGCTGGGGCTCCGCCTCGGTCTGGCCAGCCTCGCCTTTGCGGCAGCTTTCCTCGCCATTGCCTTTGCCTTGCTATACGGGATGCGTCGACCAGTCAGCAAGATGGTGGAGAATATACCCTGCCCCGCAGCGCAAAAGGCCCTGCCCGGCCTGCAGGCTTTGGCGCATGGCGATGTCGCGGCCTTCAAGCCGCTGGCGTTTCCTGTGCAGATGACACCGGTGCGCTTCAAAGGGGCGGATGGCAAGCCGCTGTCATCGGCGGATTTCAAGGGCAAGACCCTGCTGCTGAACCTGTGGGCGACATGGTGCGTGCCCTGCCGCGCCGAAATGCCGACGCTCGACGCGCTGGCCGCCAAAGCCGATCCAGCG
>DAICZI010000261.1 GCA_027311205.1 Beijerinckiaceae bacterium
CTGTCGTTCGAGACCCTGGACGACGCCGAACTCTACGACAGGCGGCCCGCTGTGGTTGTCCTTGTGCAGGCCGCACACCATGGTGCGGACGACACATTTTTCGCAAGCCAGATCACGTCGGCCCGGAGCCGGTTTCCCGATACGCCTGTGCTGGCCATTTCGGATATTGACACGCCGCAGGCGTGCTCGAAGGCTTTTGAAGCTGGAGCTGCTGGATTTTTCACGATGTCGGGTGAAGCGCAACAACTTCTGGCGGCAGTGCAGTTGCTGCTGGCAGGGGGGCATTATGTCCCCGGAAGCATTCTCGCACAATTACTTGAGCCGGGGCGTCCGGTTGCGGACAAGCCTGCCGCGCGCCCGGCTTCGACCGCCGCTATCCAGAAAATGGAGCAGCGGCCATGATCAATGTTGCCCCACCGACCCCGACAAGATTTGTGGCAGGCGCGTCCGCCTCAGCCGAAGCCGACCTTTGGCGCGATGTGCCGAAAACAGCTTCCGTGCGGATTGTCATGGTTGAAGAGCGCAGGCTCATGCGTGAATGTCTTGAGCGCGCCCTCAGCGCCGAGATTCCTGACCTGATCATCGACGGGGTCGCCGCGCTGTCCGAGGCCGAACGCGGCCCGGTGGCGTTGATTTTGCTGTGCCAAAGCGGCTCCCATGGGACTTTGTGCGCGGAGGCTGCGGCAGCGCAAGACATGTTTCCGGGCGTGCCCGTCCTGGCTTTGCTGGACTTTGAGGACCAGAGTTCGGCAGCGCGCCTGATCACGCTCGGGGTTCGCGGCATCCTGACGGCCGAGTCTCCGACGCGACGTGTGGCTGCGGCGATGCTTCTGGTGATGGCTGGCGGCTATTTCGCGCCACTCGAAATGGTCGCTGCGGCGTCAAATGTCGAAGCTGCCAGTAAAACCGAGATTGATCTGGGCGGAATGGCGCGACCCGCCACCGCCGCGTTGACAGGGCTCAACCCGGATGGTCGCTTCACGCGCCGTGAGGAGGAAATCCTCGTTTTCCTGCGGGAGGGCTTGCAAAATAAGATCATCGCCTTCAATCTCGGCATTTCTGAAAGCACCGTAAAAGTACATCTCAAAAATATCATGAAAAAACTTGATGCGCGCAACCGGACACAGGCTCTGTTTTTTGTACAACAACTACTGCCGGGCCGTCCGGACGTCACTGGAAGCGCTGACACATGGCAGAGCATCGTCAAGTGATCGTTTACGCTGGTCGGTAATTGCTGTTGCAATTTTGCCGCAATGCGTCAGAATTGGCTGGCACAGGATTGACGCATGACCCAGCTTGAGTCAGACCACCTCTTAGAGGGTGTGGGGATGAAATTCAGATATTTGCCTATCGTCGCCTTGAGTCTGGTTGGTCTGGCGGCACTGCCCGCCAGTGCTAGTTCCGACCTGCCTCGGCAAAAGACTGTGGCAAAAGCCAAGGATATGCAGAGATGCCCGGGGTTCGGGTATGGTTTCTTCCGGATTCCGGAAACCCTGACGTGCCTGAAACTCGGCATGGACATCGTCTATGAAAACAAGCTGGATTTTGTCCAGAATGAATTGAACCTCCAGACGCTGCGGCTGCCCACGCCAGCCTTCCCGAATGGCGCTGTTCCTGTGCTTTTTGTAGCAAAGCAAAATCTGTGGGCGACTGCCAATCATGATTTGTCGATGTTCGACCTCGAATTTACGGCTCTGACCGTGACACCGACGGATGATGGTCCGCTGGTGACATTTGCTGATGGGCGCAATGGCGTCGATGTGACGCTGGCGAACAGTCGATTGAGTTCGCTGCCGTCGAACAACTTCTTTCTGGATCAGGGCTGGGTCAGCTGGGCCGGATTGACGGCCGGCAAGCACCAATCCTATTTCGATTTTACGTCACCGGGCTATGGCTTTTTTGGCGGCTATTCCTCGCTGACAAAAACTGGCCTGCTGGCTTACAGCAAATCCTTCGACAATCTGGTCAGCGTCACCGCCTCGCTTGAAGACCCGACAAGCCGTCAACAGGTCGATGGCGTGATCAGTGCCGTGGGGCCCTCACGCTGGCCGGACGTCGTGGGGCAAGTGCGCTTTGCGCCGAAGAACGCTTTGTTTCAGCTTTCAGGCGCGCTGCATCAGAATGTCGACACCACGGCGTTCAATTGCTGCCAGGCGCCCGTACGCAGCAAGGAAGGCTTTGCTGTGCTGGCGGGCATGGAGTTGCGCGCCCACTGGTCAGATTATTTCGGGCCAGGTGCCAAGGGCATGTATGGTCGGCTGATGATCAGCGGGGCCTATGCAAATGGCGCGGTGAGCTATCTCGGCATGCCGTTTTTCGCCTCGGATTATGTGGCGGATGCGGATGGCACCCTGCATCTTTCCCAAGGCGCGTCGGCGCTGATTTCCTATGAGCACCTGTGGACGCCGTTTGTGAAGTCGACGCTGACGTTCTCAGGCTATGATGTCCGGTCGTCATCCGGGCTGGCATCGCTGACAGCGGTATCACCGACGGTGACGCAGCAGACGCAGTTTACGTCGGGCCTGTTCAATTTCAGGTATCATGTGCGCGGTTGGGCGGCGCAGTTTGGCAATGAGATTGCCCCGGAGAGCGGCCTGATCTTTGGAGCCGAGGTCAATTACACCCATGATACCGCCAAGGCGGTTTACAGCGGCGTGGCGGCGAACCCGGTGACCGTCGGGATCTGGTCGGGCGCGGCTTATGTGAAGCGGCTTTTCTGAGCTCTGATGGCGGTCTGCCGCCGGTTTCCTCCCCAACGATCATCCCTGGATAGACCAGCGCCTCGCAATGCGCGGGCCGGCTTTGAGGCGCGCCTTGAGGCAGAGTGCTCCATATGTGCGGCAGGTCGGCCCGGAATTGATCCTCACTATCAACTTTAGTTTTATACCAAAGTGGTATATTTTTGGCCGCATGCCCCGCCTTCATGCGCCATGTTGCCCCTATTGGGTTAGACTGCGCCGCTCCGGTGTGCGCCCTGCCCGCAGCGCCCTCAGCCAATTGGGCGACTGTTGCTCCCTCCGAAAACCCGGCACCCTCAAACTATCACCTTGGCAAAGGTAGCGTTGGTTTCGTGCCAGGCAGGCCCGCAAAGCGGCGCTACGGCAAGTGTGATGCACCGGGGCCGCAAGCCTCATAAACAAACACGGGAGATCGTCATGAAAAAATTCCTTCTCGCGTCCGCAGCCGTGGCACTGATGTCGTCGGTGGCGTTGGCCGCTGGGAGCGGCGGCAACGGCAGCGGCAATGGCAATGGCAATCTTGGCAGCGGCAACGGCAGCGGCAACGGCAACTATAATTCTGGTGCACTGAATGGCATCGGGAACGGCAATAACAATTTCGGTAACAACAACGGCACCGGGAACGGCAATGCCAATATTGGAAACAAGAACGGCCAAGGCAATGGCAACGCCAACGGCTTCCTTGGATACGCAAACGAACCCTGCTGCGACGGCGATGCAGACTTTATTTCTGCGCCATCCTCCAACAATGGCCAGAATAACGGTAACGGCAATACCGGCAACAAAAATGGCAACGGCAACGGTAACTACAACTTCAAACTGGTGTGGCCGAACGATGACTGAATCATGCGCCAACTGAGCGCACGGGGGTGGGGGG
>DAICZI010000262.1 GCA_027311205.1 Beijerinckiaceae bacterium
CGATAATGCATCTTGATCAGATGAATGCATTGTCTTCAATAATTACCGGCGAAGCCTGTACAGGTTCCAGCACTCCCCCGATACCCACGCCGCCACTGAGATGAACGTTCTTGCCGATCTGCGCGCAGGAGCCAACCGTCACCCAGGTGTCAACCATGGTACCCGTGTCGACATAGGCGCCGAGATTGACAAATGACGGCATCAGCACCGCGCCGGGCGCGATATAGGCCGAGCGCCGCACGATGCAACCGGGCACGGAGCGAAAGCCCGCTGCACCGTGCTCCCTTGCACCCCAGCCGTCAAATTTCGAAGGCACCTTGTCCCACCAGCTTGCGCCGCCGGGTGCGCCAGCAATCAGCTCCATGTCATTGAGCCGAAACGACAGCAAGACGGCCTTTTTCAGCCATTGATTGACCTGCCAGCTTTGCGGGCCGGTGCTGCCCGGCAGCTTCTGCGCCACGCGCACCTGGCCGCTGTCGAGCAGTTCCAGCGCCTTGTTGACGCCATCGCGGACATCGCCCGTGGTGGCGGCGCTGATGTTGGCGCGGTCATCGAAAGCGTGTTCAATCAGGGCCTGCAGGGCGGAATGGGGCATGACAGATCAGTCTCTCTGGCGTGGATTTGCGGCATTGATGTGCGGTGCCGCGTTGGCAAAGTCAATGGGAGACAGTCATTGGGAGACAGTCATTGGGCGACTCTCGGGGCGACACTGGCGCGCCGCCCTCTCGCCCCGGCTGCGTTCAGGCCATGGCCTTCATGAGTGTGGCCATATCTTCTGGCGGGGCGCGCTCGAACAGAAGTTCCTTGCCGGTGACCGGATGCTCGAAACCGAGCACTGCGGCGTGCAGCGCCTGACGCTGCATCGCCACCAGCGCCTCGCGCGCTGCTTGCGGCAAAATATGCGCCTTGCTGCGAAAGCCCGCGCCATAAAGCTCGTCGCCGAGTACCGGATGGCCATTGTGGGCCATATGCACCCTGATCTGGTGGGTGCGCCCGGTCTCCAACGAACATTCGATCAGCGAGGCGGCGGCATGGCCGGGTGGGCCGTAACTGGCGACGACACGATAATGGGTGATGGCGGCGCGGCCATCCTTGCGCGCGGCCATTTTATCGCGCGCCGTGCCGTGCCGCCCGAGCGGCGCATCAATGGTGCCCTGGCTGCGCTCCGGCGTGCCCCAGACCAGCGCCAGATAGCGCCGCACCAGCGAGCCACTGCGGCCATGATCGGCAAACAGCGCTGCCAGGCCGTGATGTGCCGCATCGGTCTTGGCCACCACCAGCAGGCCGGACGTGTCCTTGTCCAGCCGATGCACGATGCCCGGCCGCCTGACCCCGCCAATGCCCGAAAGGCTGTCGCCGCAATGATGGATCAGCGCATTGACCAGCGTGCCATCGGCATGGCCAGGCGCAGGATGTACCACGAGGCCGGCGGGCTTGTTGATGATGATCAGATGCGCATCCTCGAAGACGATTTCGAGCGGGATGGCCTGGCCCTCGGGCGCAAAGGGCAAGGGTGCGGGCACGTTGATGGCGATGATCTCGCCGCCTTTGAGCTTTTGGCTGAGGTTGGTCGCCGCCGCGCCATCAACCAGCACGCCGCCAGCCGCCATCAGCCCTTGCAGGCGGCTGCGCGAGAGATTGGCTTCGACACATTCTGGCGCGCCGCCCAAAAACCGGTCAATCCGTTCGCCCGCAGCCTCTGCTGGGACGACCAGTGCCAGCGCGCTCAACGCAGCAACTGCCCGAGAAACGCTTTGGTGCGCTCGTGCTGTGGTGTGGCGAAAAACGGCCCTGGGGCCTGAATTTCGATAATTTGCCCGCTATCCATAAAAACAACCCTGTCAGCGACTTCACGGGCGAAGCCCATTTCATGCGTCACAACCAGCATGGTCATGCCATCGCGCGCAAGGCTTACCATGGTATCGAGAACTTCCTTCACCATTTCTGGGTCGAGTGCCGAAGTTGGTTCGTCAAACAGCATGATTTTCGGTTTCATGCACAGCGCGCGGGCAATCGCCACCCGCTGCTGCTGGCCACCCGAGAGTTGCGCCGGGTATTTGTGCGCCTGCTCGGGGATACGCACGCGCTCAAGAAAAGTCATGGCGAGCGCCTCGGCCTCATGCTGGGGCAGATTCTTCACCTGCATGGGGGCGAGCGTGCAGTTTTCCAGAATGGTCAGATGCGGAAACAGATTGAACTGCTGAAACACCATGCCGACCTCGCGGCGCACGGCGGCAGTTTTCTTCACATCGCCGGTGAGTTCGATGCCGTCAACGACAATGCGGCCGCTTTGGTGTTCTTCGAGGCGGTTGAGACAGCGAATCAGCGTTGATTTGCCGGAGCCCGATGGCCCGCAAATGACAATGCGCTCGCCAGCAGCCACTTCCAGCGAAATATCGCGCAGCACATGGAAGGCCTGATACCACTTGTTGACGGCTTGCATTTCGATGATCATGGGCACTTTCAGGCCTCCGGCCCGTGTCGCAAGCGTCGCTCCAGGCCTTGCGACCAGCGCGACATCGCATAACAACAGCTAAAATAGAACAAGGCAGCAAAGACATAGCTTGTGGTGGCAATCGACGGGCCTTGCCATTTGGGGTCAGCGCGGGCGGCTTCGGTTGCGCCGAGAAAATCGAATATGCCGATGATGGAGACCAGCGTGGTATCCTTGAACAATCCAATGAAGCTGTTGACGATGCCGGGAATGACGATGGTCAAAGCCTGCGGCAGCACGATGCGGCGCAGGGTCGACCATGGTGAAAGCCCGAGTGCTCTCGCGGCTTCCACCTGGCCGTGAGGCAGGGCCTGCAGGCCGCCGCGCACCACTTCGGCCAGATAGGCCGCGCCAAACATTGCGGTGCCGATAATCGGGCGCAGCAAGCGGTCGGGCTCCCAGGCCGCAGGCACAAACAGCGGCAGCATGAAATTGGCCAGAAACAGCACGGTGATAAAAGGCACGCCACGCACCGTCTCGATGAAAACGGTTGCGGCCAGCCGAATCAGCGGCAGGTGCGAGCGCCGCCCCAGCGCCAGCGCCGTGCCCAGCGGCAGCGCAAAGACGATGCCGGAGAGGCCGAGCAGCAAGGTGACAAAAATGCCGCCCCACAGACTGGTGTCGATCAGCGGCAGGCCAAGCGCTGGCGCGCCATGCAGCAGGATCAGCGCGGCTACAGGGAAGGCGATGAAAAACAAGGCGGCGGCGAGGTTGCGGCGCGGCAGCCGCGGCGAAAGCAGCCACACGATCAAGGCGAAACCGACCCCGACTACGACGTCAACACGCCAGCGCTGCGTTTCGGGATACGCGCCATACGTGAGGAAGGGCAGCTTTTGCAGGATAAATGCCCAGCACGCGCCATCGGAGGCCACGCAGGCTTTCGGCCCGCCCTGCCAGACGGCATGGCCGATCAGGAACTGCCACAAGGGCGGCGCGATCCAGGCGATGAAGGCAAGGCCCGCCAGCGTCAGCGCGCTGGAGGCAGGATCGCTGAACAGGTTGAAGCGAAGCCAGGCCAGCAAGCCGCCTGCAAGGCGCGGCGGCGCGCGGGGCGCCCAGACCTGGCTTCTCAAAACGCAGGTCGGCGGCAATCATAATCCGCCGCGCCGGCCAGAAA
>DAICZI010000263.1 GCA_027311205.1 Beijerinckiaceae bacterium
CATAGCTTTGCTCCTCGCAATGACGGCGAACTACATCACGCCCTAGCCCAGCCAGCGCGTCACCAGCTCGGCGACGCAGGCGGGCTTGTCCTGGCCCTGCAGGTCGAGAATGGCGTTCCAGACCAGTTGATAGCCGCCCTCGACCGGCTCGACGCTGGCCAGCCTGAAGCGTCCGCGCAGGTGGCTGCCTGCGGGCACCGGGCCTGGAAACCGCACCCGGTTCAGCCCGTAGTTCAGAGAGAGCCGCAATTTGGGTGGCGTGATGCTGCTTTGCAACAGGGAGGGGATCAGCGACAGCGTCAAGAACCCATGCGCCACCGTGGTGCCAAACGGCGACTCGCGTCTGGCGCGGGCTTCGTCAATGTGGATCCATTGCAGATCACCCGTGGCGCTGGCAAAGCGATTGATCATGTCCTGATCAATCACCCGCCAGTCGGACACGGCCTCATGGCCCACAAACTGCGGCAATGATGCAACGTCAGTAAATTCGATTCGATTCATGATGGCCCCGCCTTGCAAAACGCCAGATTGCGGCCAAATGGTCGATCATGGCAACTGACGCCTCAAAAACGGCGTCACAGCATGCTTTTGACGCATCCTGGCAACTGTGACAGGTTCACGCATCACACTTCAGATTGGCAGGCGAGAATGAATATCATGGCAACCCCTGGTCCAGAAAGGGGGACGCTGACACCTGAAGCCCCGGAGCTTTCCTTGCCGGACGCTCAGGCCGGTTCGCTGCGGGCGGCGCTGGAACGCCAGCGTGCGGCCTTTATGGCTGACATGGCTCCCGCGCTCGGCGTGCGCCTGGAGCGGTTGGCGCGGCTGCGCGCCATGCTCAAGAGCCATGAGGCCGAAATCATCGCGGCCATCAATGATGATTTCAGCGGTCGCGCCCGCCAGCAGACGCAGCTTGCCGACCTCATGATGGTGATGCAGGCCATCAGTCTGGCCTCAAAGCATCTGAAAAGCTGGATGAAGACCCAAAAGGCCAGGACGCAATTCAATTATTGGCCCGGCTCCAACCGGATCATGCGCCAGCCTCTCGGTGTTATCGGCATTGTCTCGCCTTGGAATTATCCGCTCAATCTGGCGCTCAGCCCAGCGGTCGGCGCACTGGCGGCCGGCAACCGGGTGATGATCAAGCCTTCGGAATTTACGCCAAAGTTTTCAGCCCTCCTGCATGAGGCGATCGGCAAAACCTTCGCGCCGGAGGAAATGCTCGTTGTTATCGGCGGCGCCGACGTCGGCAAGGCCTTCGTTGAACTGCCGTTCGACCATCTGGTGTTTACCGGCTCAACCGCAGTCGGCCGTGCGGTTGCCACGGCGGCAGCGCGCAATCTGACCCCGGTGACGCTCGAACTTGGCGGCAAATCCCCCGCCGTCATTGATGCCAGCGCCGCCATCACCACAGCCGCGCGTTCCATCGCGCACGGGAAATTGTTCAATGGCGGGCAAACCTGCATCGCGCCCGATTATGTGCTGGTGCCCGAGCAGCAAGAGGATGCGTTTGTGCAAGCCTTCCGGGCGGCGGCGGCGCAGCAATATCCGCGCTTTGCCGACAATGCCGATTACACTGCCATTATCAGCGAAGCCCATCTGTCGCGGCTTGATGCGTTGGTTGCTGATGCTGCCGCCAAGGGCGTGCATGTGATCAGGCTCGCCGAGGAACCGCACGCGCCCACATCACGCCGCTTTGCGCCCGTGATGATCCTCAACCCCACCGACGACATGCGGGTGATGCAGGAGGAAATTTTCGGGCCGATCCTGCCCGTCGTGCGCTATGGCACGATGGCGGACGCCATTGCCAAAATCAACAGCAAGGATCGTCCGCTGTCGCTCTACTGGTTTGGCACCGACACGGCCAGCCGCGACCTGCTCCTGCACCATACCGTGGCGGGCGGTGTCACCATCAACGATTGCATGATGCATTTTGCCCAGGAGAACGCGCCGTTTGGTGGTGTTGGTCCCTCCGGGCAAGGGTCTTACCATGGTGAATGGGGCTTTCTCACCTTCACCAAACAAACGCAGGTCTATTATCAGTCGCCGCGTAGCCTGATGCCGCTGCTCTATCCGCCCTACGGCAAAACCTTCGCGCTGCTCTGGGCCTGGATGCGCCGGACGGCGTGAGATGGCACTGCCCACCAGGCCCGAGACCCCAGGCCCGAGACACCAGGCCGCAGGCAGATGACACATTGCATTTCACGAATATGTCGCTATATGCACCTGACAACCTGGAACCCGCTCCATGACCCAGCCCATACCCCATGCGCCTGATATGTCATGCCACCCGGAGGTGACGGCGTTTTTCGATGAGCGCACCAATACGGTATCCTATGTGGTGCGTGATCCGGCCTCCGATGCCTGCGCGGTCATCGATTCGGTGATGGACATGGATTATGCGGCGGGGCGGATTTCCTATGAATCCGCGGACGCGATCATCGCCTTCATCCGCACCAAAAACCTGCGCCTTGAATGGCTGATTGAAACGCATGTCCATGCCGACCATCTTTCCGGCGCGCCCTATATTCAGGGCAAGCTCGGCGGCAAGATCGGCATTGGCGAGAATATAAGGGTCGTGCAGGAAACCTTCGGCAAGGTATTCAACGAAGGCACGGAATTTCGGCGCGATGGCAGCCAGTTTGACCAGCTTTTCGCCGATGGCGACACCTACAGCCTTGGCACGATGCAAGCCTTTGCCATGCACACGCCGGGCCATACGCCCGCCTGCATGACCCATGTGATAGGCGATGCCGCCTTTGTCGGCGACACATTGTTCATGCCGGACGGCGGCTCGGCGCGGGCGGATTTTCCCGGGGGCGATGCCCGCACGCTTTATCGCTCGATCAAGCGTATCCTGCAGCTTCCCGATGCAATGCGGGTGTTTCTGTGCCATGATTACGGCCCGAACGGGCGCGAAATCCGCTGGGAAACCACCATTGCCGATGAAAAGGCGCATAATATCCACGTGCGCGACGGCATCAGCGAGGATGAATTTGTGGCCAACCGCGAGGCTCGCGATAAAACGCTCGCCATGCCGAGGTTGATCATCCCCTCGCTGCAAATCAACATGAAGGCCGGGCAATTGCCCGAGCCCGACGACAGCGGCAAGCGCTTTTTGAAAGTACCGCTCGACGGCCTATAAGGCGCGCCAGCACACTGAACTTCCAATGGAGATGTCTACATGGCTCAAATACAGTTTCTGTCGCCCGAATTTGCGGTTGGATCGCAGATCATTCCCGATGATCTCGAAAATCTGGCTGCCGACGGCTTCAAGGCCATCATTTGCAACCGCCCCGACAACGAATCGCCGGGCCAGCCGAGCTATGCAGCACTGGAGGCCGCAGCCCTGGCTGCCGGAATCCAGGCCGTTCACCAGCCGATCTATCCGAACCGCATGACCGTGGCGGATGCTGAATCATTCATGCAGCATCTTGAGACCCTGCCCAAGCCAGTTCTGGCCTTTTGCCGCACCGGCACCCGCTCAAGCTTCCTGTTTAATGCCTGCGCCCGCATGTCCGGGCGCTGAGCACCCGACATCGCCCCCATCACGAGCCGCAAGGACTGGATTGTCCGGGGCACGC
>DAICZI010000264.1 GCA_027311205.1 Beijerinckiaceae bacterium
TCAAAAATCTCCGCAAAACCGCCGTCTTTGCCCCTTAGCGCAAAGCTGCCGGGTGCACAGCAAAAATCCGGCGCGCGCCAAACCCTTCGGCCTGACCCTGGAAACGGGGATGACTGAACCTGCAACGGCGGTGCCGGGGTGCAATCAGTGACGCGGGCTTTTCATGATGGGATCGCCTAAAGCCGGGCGTGGCTCGCGGCGGCCCAACTCTTGCAATATGGATGGGCCAGCGTATTCGCGCTACGACGTGGTCGAAAGGAAGGGATGGCGCATGGTGCAACGTCGGGATGTGTTGAAAGGCGTTGGCGCGGCCGGTTTGATGGCGGCCCTGCCGCATCTCGCGCCAGGGGCCAGGGCGCAGGACGCGCCTGCTTCGGCCTTTGCCCCGCACGACCTCGAAAAGCGTGCCGCAGCCCTGGCGGCTAGTGCCTATCACGAACCGTCAACAACCCTGCCAGCGCCCTTCGCCACACTGAATCCGCCGCAATATCAGGCCATTCACGCCAGGCAGGAGGCTTGGATCTGGCAAGGTGGCACACGCGGCTTCATGATCGAGCCTTTGCATCGTGGCCCGATTTTCGCCACCCCCGTTGCCTTGAACACGGTCACAAATGGCAGCGTCGCGCACATCGGCTACACCCCGTCGCAGTTTGATTTTGGTGATTTGAAAGTGCCCGATGGCCTGTCTGACCTGGGTTTTTCCGGCTTTGCCATCCACTATGTCGATGCGGCGGGCGTGAGGCACAAACTTGCCATTTTTCAGGGCGCAAGCTTTTTTCGCGCCGTTGCGCCCGGTCAGCATTTTGGCATCACGGCACGGGCCCTGTCGATTCGCACGGCGGATGTGCGCGGCGAGGAATTTCCGCAGTTTCGCGAGTTCTGGATTGAGACGCCGCAGGCCGCAGCCACCTCGCTGCGTTTTCACGCCCTGATCGATTCGCCCAGCGCCACTGCCGCCGTGCATTTCACGCTCCACACCGGAGATGCCACCATTATCGATATGGAATCTTTTATTTGTGCGCGCCAGACACTTGATCATTTCGGCATGGGGGGCATGGCCGCAGCCTATTTTTACGGGCCGATCAATGCCCATGCGACAGACCAACTGCGGCCCCAGGTGCACCAAGTTGATGGCCTGAGCCTGAACACCGGTGCCGGGGAGTGGATCTGGCGACCGGTCGCCAACCGGGCTGCACTGCAAGTTTCAGTCTTTGCCGACAAGAGCCCGCGCGGCTTCGGGCTGTTGCAGCGTGATCGCCACTTTGAGGATTATGAGGACGAGACCCATCATGACGAGGCCAGCCCGTCACTCTGGATCGAGCCGCAGGGCGATTGGGGTGATGGCGGCGTGGAGCTGGTGGAAATCCCGTCGTCAGCCGAGGACAATGCCAATATCGTGGCTTCATTCCGCCCTGCCGCCACTTTGTCCGCTGGCGGCACGCAGCGCTATGCCTGTCGCCAGTTCTGGTGCTGGCAACCACCCGACGAAGCACCGCTGGCCCGCATCGTGGCCACGCTCGGTGGCCTTGGCTTGAGGCCGACCTGGCGCGCCTTTATCGTGGAGTTTCAATCGGAAGACTTTGGGTTGGCGGATGCTGCCAACGGGCTGACGGCCAAAATCAGCCTCGGCTCGGGCAGTCTTGAGGGCCAGACGCTGACAGTGCGGCGCAAAGCCAAGCGGGTGCGGGTGAAATTCAATTTCAACCCCGACAGCGCAACCATGAGCGAATTGCGGATGGTGCTGATGCGGGGTGGCCATAATGTCAGCGAAACTTGGCTGTATCGCTGGACGGCATGACCATGATCGCCGCGCGCCACGCCTCTGGCTCCCTCCTCGAGACCTCGCAAGCCGAGGCTTCCCAGGCGCTGGCCCGCGCCTCGACGCCCTCCGGCGACTATGCGGCCATGCCGCCTGCCGCGCCTCTCGCCATGCCAGTCCAGCGCCTTGATGCCGAGCCTGCGCATCGGCATGTGCCGAAACGGCAGGCTACACCAAATCTGGCGCGGCTGTTTGTGTTTGGCGGTGGCATCGCGCTCACCGGTTTTGGCACATGGCAAATGTATCAGGTTGTGTCTTTGACGCAGGTTACCACGCTGGAATGGCTGCTGGTGATTCTCTTTGCCACGAATTTTTCATGGATCGCGCTGGCTTTCTTCAGCGCCTGTCTCGGATTTGGCGCAACGCTCACCGCGCGCTGGCAGCGTGTCAGGATGCCCGAACCGCTGGTCACCAGAACCGCGTTGCTGATGCCGGTCTATAATGAGGAGCCGGCAAGGGTTTTTGCCGCTCTTCAGGCGATGCTGGAAAGTCTCGAGGCGACCGGCAGCGCCGTCCATTTCGATGTCTTTATTTTATCCGACACCACCAATCCGGATATTTTCATTGCCGAAGAGCAGGCGCTGCTGCGCCTTCGCGCCGCCACCAGCGGCATCGCTCGCGTCCATTACCGGCACCGCGAGATCAACAGCGCCCGCAAGGCCGGCAATATCGCCGATTTTGTCACCGGATGGGGTGCCGCTTACCCGCAGATGGTGGTGCTTGATGCCGACAGTCTGATGGAGGGGCGCACCCTGGTGGCGCTGGCTGCCGCGATGCAGGCCGATCCTGACGCCGGCATCATCCAGACATTGCCGCTGATTATCAACCGCAACACGCTGTTTGCCCGCTTGCAGCAGTTTGCCGCCCGCGTTTACGGGCCCCTGATCGCCACTGGCCTCTCGACCTGGAGCGGCCGCGATGGCAATTATTGGGGCCATAATGCCATCATCCGAACCGCGGCCTTTGCTGCCCATTGCGGCCTGCCGACCTTGTCCGGCAAGCCGCCGTTCGGTGGGCATGTGATGAGCCATGATTTTGTCGAGGCGGCGCTGATTCGACGCGCGGGCTATGGCGTTTCCATGCTCCCGCATCTAGGCGGAAGCTATGAGGAGAGCCCGCCCTCCCTGATTGATATTGCGGCGCGTGACCGGCGCTGGGCGCAAGGCAATCTGCAGCATGTGCGCATTCTGGGTGCCCGCGGTCTGGCGTGGCCGACGCGCCAGCACTTCATCACCGGCATCATGGCCTATCTCGCCTCGCCGCTTTGGCTGGCGCAATTGATCATCGGCATGCTGCTGGCCTTGCAATCGCATTTCATCCGCCCGGAATATTTCGCGCCCGGTTTTCCGTTCTATCCGACCTGGCCGCGGTTTGATCCGGTGCGGGCGTTGCATTTGTTCGAGTTGACCATGGCGGTGCTGCTCGCCCCGAAATTTCTGGGGCTGCTGCTGGCGATGTTCGACAAGACCCTGCGCCGGGATTCAGGTGGCACAATCGCCCTTTGGGCCTCCGGGCTGTTTGAAATTCTGCTGTCGGCGCTGTTTTCACCGGTGATGATGCTGATCCAGACCGGCTCCGTCATGCAGATCATTCTGGGGCGCGACAGCGGCTGGAACCCGCAACGGCGCGGCGACGGCTCGATAGCCTTCAGCGCCATCATCCGCAGGCATCGCTGGCATATGGTGCTGGGTGTTGTGACGCTGGCTGTCGGCTGGTTGATCTCGCCTTCTTTGGTGCTCTGGATGTCGCCGACCATTCTGGGCC
>DAICZI010000265.1 GCA_027311205.1 Beijerinckiaceae bacterium
GGTAAAAATGCTTGATGACCGCGTGCAAAAGGGGGGGGCAGCGGCAATGCCCCGCACACAATGACATTATGAAGGCAAAACTCATGACCACCAACACCCAACGCTCCAGCACCTTGATCGAACTCATCGCCTCAGGAAATAACGAGGCCCCTGCTCTCCTGGCACCGGGCGCAAAAGCCCTCACTTACGGCGGCCTGCGGGCCCTCGTGACGCGCACGCGCGCCGTGCTCAATGCCCACGGCATCGGCCGCAACGACCGGGTGGCCATCGTGCTGCCCAATGGGCCGCATATGGCGGCAGCCTTCATCGCGGTGGCGTCATCGGCTACTGCGGCACCGCTCAATCCCGCCTACAAGGCTGATGAGTTCAAGTTTTACCTTGAGGATTTGCACGCCAAGGCGCTGATGGTTGAGGCGGGCAGCACCTCGCCCGCATTGGCGGTAGCCCGTGCGCTCGGCATCGCCATTATCACCCTGCATCCGCAAGACGCTGACGGCGCTGGTGCCTTCACGCTCGAAGCCGAAGGCGCGGGCTCGTGCACGTCCGGCCCCGCCGAACCCAACGACATCGCGCTGATTTTGCACACGTCGGGCACCACCTCGCGGCCCAAGATAGTACCCCTCACCCAGACCAATATCAGCGTTTCAGCGGGTAATATCGCGGCAACCCTGGCCCTCGGTGCCACCGATTGCGGCCTCAACATCATGCCGCTGTTTCACATTCACGGCTTGATGGCCGGGCTGCTCGCGCCGCTTTCTGCGGGGGGCAGGGTCTTTTGCACGCCGGGCTTCAATGCCTTGCGGTTTTTTGCGTGGATGGAGGAGAGCCGCCCGACATGGTACACGGCGGTTCCAACCATGCATCAGGCCATTTTGGCGCGCGCCGCGCAACATCGTGACATGATCAGCCGCCATCCCCTTCGCTTCATCCGCTCGTCATCCTCGTCCATGCCGCCGCAAGTGATCGCGGAACTGGGGCAGACCTTTGGCACGGCGGTCATCGAAGCCTATGGCATGACGGAAGCCGCCCATCAGATGGCCTCCAACCCGCTGCATGGCACGCGCAAGCCCGGCTCAGTGGGCCTGGCCGCTGGCCCGGAACTGGCCATCATGGCGGCTGACGGCAACCTGCTGAAGCCCGGCGAAACCGGCGAAATCGTGATTCGCGGCGCCAATGTCACGGCAGGCTATGAGGCCAACCCGCAGGCCAACGCCAGCGCCTTCACGAATGGCTGGTTTCGTACCGGCGATCAGGGCACCATGGATGATGAGGGCTATGTCAGCCTCACCGGTCGGCTCAAGGAGATCATCAATCGCGGTGGCGAAAAAATCTCTCCCCGCGAAGTCGATGAAGTCTTGATGGATCATCCGGCCATCCGTCAGGCGGTGGTGTTTGCCATGAAGCATGACAAGCTCGGCGAGGATGTGGCCGCCGCCGTGGTGCTGCGCGAGGGCGTCAGCGCCACCGAGGCCGACATCCGCCAGTTTGTCGGCCAGAAGCTCGCGCCCTACAAGGTGCCGCGCAAAGTGTTGTTCATGGAGCAGATTCCGCTCGGAGCCACCGGCAAATTGCAGCGCATCGGCCTGGCCGCCAAGCTCGGGCTGGAATGAGGCTAGGGCTGCAACTGCAGCGCAAATCACGCTGAAACAATCGCGTCTTCACCTTGCAAGGGGCTGATCGCGCTTGTCGTGACGCTCGAGTGCCGATAAAGCTTCTGACAACAGAAATTAACCTTGCAAGGCAAAGCCTATGTCAGCCGCTTTGGTGCTCCATCCTGACCGTCTGTTTCCCGCCGATCCCTCCACACGCAGCGTGGCGCGGCGGCTTTACGAGCTGGTGGAACATGCACCCATTGTTTCGCCGCATGGCCATACCGACCCGCGCTGGTATGCGGAAAATCAGCCATTTCCCGATCCGGCGACACTGCTGGTCAAGCCGGATCATTACATTTTCCGCATGCTCTACAGCCAGGGCGTCAAGCTTGAGGACTTGGGTCTCGCCCGCAAGGATGGCGGACCGGTCGAGACGGATCCCCGCAAGGTCTGGCGTCTGTTCGCGCAAAACTTCCACTTGTTTGCCGGAACGCCGACGCGACTTTGGCTCGACCACGTCTTTGTCACCCTGTTTGGCATCAACAAGCGGCTCTCAGCCACAAGCGCCGATGAGTCCTATGACATCATCGCCGACAAGCTGGCGCGCCCGGAGTTTCTGCCGCGCGCGCTCTTTGAGCGCTTCAATATCGAGGTGATTGCCACCACGGAAAGCCCGCTTGATCCTCTGACCAGCCATGCCAGCCTGCGCACCTCCGGCTGGAAGGGCCGCGTAGTCACCACCTACCGGCCTGATCCGGTGGTTGACCCGGATTTTGCAAACTTTGCCGATAATCTGCGCCAATTTGGCGAAATCACTGGCTGCGACACGACGACTTATGCCGGCTATCTGGCGGCCCACCGGTCCCGCCGGGCGTTTTTCCGGCTCCATGGCGCAACCGCGACCGATCATGGCCATCCCACCGCGCAGACCGCCGACCTGTCCCTTCCGCAAGCAACAGCACTTTATGACAAGGTGCGGCGCGGCAGGCCAAGTGCGGCCGACGCCGAATTGTTCCGCGCCCAGATGCTCACGGAAATGGCGGCGATGAGCCTTGAAGATGGCATGGTCATGCAAATTCACGCTGGCTCCATGCGGAACCACAACCCGCTGATTTTCAACAGTTTTGGTCGCGACATGGGTGCCGACATGCCCACGCGAACTGATTACGTGCATGCGCTCAAGCCCCTGCTCGACCGTTTCGGCAACGAAGCTTCGTTGACCATCATCCTGTTCACCCTTGATGAAACGGTTTACGCGCGTGAACTCGCGCCGCTCGCCGGGCACTATCCCGCGTTGCGGCTGGGGCCACCCTGGTGGTTCCACGATTCGGTGGAAGGGATGACGCGCTTCCGCCAGCAAGCGATCGAGACGGCGGGCTTTGCCAACACCGTTGGCTTCAATGATGACACCCGTGCCTATCTCTCCATCCCCGCCCGCCACGATGTCGCAAGGCGCGTCGATTGCGCGACTTTGGCGCAGATGGTGACGTCGCACCGGATGGGAGAGGATGAGGCGGCAACACTGGTGGTGGCGCTGGCGGGTAGCCTCGCCAAGGCCGCCTATCGCCTTTAGTCAAAGCTAAAACTGCGCCAATCCGTCACTCGCTTTCAGACCCATGTGCCCCTATAAGCTCAGGTCATGACACTGACAGACACCGAAACGGCGGCGCCCGCGCAGGCGACCGCCAAAAAAACCCGCACGAACCCGCTGGTGGCGCTGGCCCCGCTGCTGCCGTTTGTCAAAAATTACCGCGGTCGCATTGCCGCGGCCTTGGTCGCGCTGATGATGGCGTCCGCAGCAACGCTGGTGGTGCCCATGGCTGTGCGCCGGGTCATCGACATTGGCTTTGCCCCGGCCCATGCCAACGCCATCAACAACACGTTTCTGGGTTTGATCGCCGCTGTGGCGGTGCTCGCC